>CALWII010000031.1 GCA_944380695.1 uncultured Clostridia bacterium
CCATATATGGAGGATTTTAAAAATAGATTTCCAGATCAATATGACTTTTTCATTTATTTTTATCCAGAGTTAAAAATAGATAATAAAAAAAACGTTAGTAAAACAAACAATGTATTATCGACAAATAAAAAATACTGAAAAGTAAACAGACGATAAATGAGCGATAAATTGTAAATTGAAAAATACATTAATATTAATTAAAAAAATATCGCTTTATAAGGCGATATTTTTAAACTTGGAGCTGGTGATGGGACTCGGACCCATGACCTTTCGATTACGAATCGAATGCACTACCAACTGTGCTACACCAGCATATTTTGGATTTGTACAATGATTATAGCAAAAACTCTTTTAAAAAGCAAACTCTTTTGGCTGATTGATTTAAAATGTTTGTATAATAAAATCCGTCATTAGTAATATTTTGTTTGATATACTTTCTCATTTGTGATACAATAATTATATATGTTAGTGCAGCCAAATAAGAAATAATACAAAAAAAGATATCTTGTATGTATTATGTCATAATAAACACTATATATTGCGAGGTGAAGTGTGTTTAATATAGCAATAGACGGGACAACAAGCAGTGGTAAATCAACTGTCGCTAAATTGTTGGCCGAACGATTGAAAATGAAAGTTTTTGATACAGGGGCTTTGTACAGAGCTATTGCTTGTGGGTTTCAAAGAAAAAATTTAAGACTTAATGAAAAAAACTTACATAAATTTATTGAAGAAATGGATTTAAAAGTGGTTTTTGTTGAAGATAAACAATGTGTTTTTGTAAATGGCATTGATGAAACTCCAAATTTAAGAAAAGAAGAAATCAGTGTTTTGAGTTCACAAATTTCACCATTTAAGTTTGTTAGAAATTGTGTGTTAAAACTGCAACAAGACTTTGCAATGAGAAACGAATGTGTTATGGAGGGGCGTGATATTACTAGTGTTGTTCTTCCAGGTGCTGATGTGAAATTCTTTTTTGATGCTGATGCAAAAGTGCGAGCTAAAAGAAGATTTGAGCAACAAAAAAATAATGCGTTTCCTTTTACATATAAAAAAGTTCTAGATGACCTTTTGGCTAGGGATTATCGGGACAAAAATCGGGTTAATGGCAAATTGCAAATTGTTCCAGATGCCATTTATGTTGACTCAACCAACAAAAATGTAGATGAGATGCTTGAATTTTGCGTTGAGCAAGTTAAAAAAGAATTGGCTTTAAGAAAAAATTGTATTGTAACTGGGGCAACCGGCCATATAGGAAATGTTTTAATCAGAAACCTATTGGAAAACCGCTATAATGTTACGGCGTTGGTTTTACCTAATGAAGATTTGACTCCTATAAAGGATTTAAAAATTAAAATAGTTAAGGGCGATGTGACTGACAGAGATTTTATTCTCAAATTTATAAAAAAAGATTCAATAGTTTTTCATACAGCAGGTATTATCGATATTGGCGACAAAGACTATGATTTTGTTTACGATGTCAATGTCAATGGAACAAAAAATATTGTCGATGCTTGTGTTAAAAATAAAGCTCGTCGTCTAATTTACACAAGTACAGTCAATATAATAGATCCTGTAGAGGGAGCTGTTTTAACAGAACCAAAAAAGTTCAACTTGCAATTCATTAAAGGCAATTATGCTAAAACAAAATGGGAAGCGACAACATATATTCTGCAAAATATCAAAAAAAATAATCTCGATGCCATTATTGTTTACCCAACTGCTGTCGTCGGTCCGTTTGATTTTAAGGTTTCTGAAATAGGGCAGGTCATACTTGATTTTATGAACAAAAAGCTTTACGGATATGTTCACGGTGGTTATAATTTTGTTGATGTCAGAGATGTCGCTGAAGGACTCCGTCTGGCTTCTAGAAAAGCAAAAAGCGGGGAGGACTATATTTTAGGGGGAGAAGTCTTTTCTTTTAAAATGCTTTTACAAGTTATTAATAAAGAACTTGGCAGAAAATATCTACCGCCAAAAATTGCGATTTGGTTTGTTAAGCTTTTTGCAAATATATCGTCAGTTTATTACAAAATTCTTGGTAAAAAGCCTGTTTTTAGCGCTTATTCAATAGATTCATTTACCAGAAATAGCAATTTTTCCTCTAAAAAAGCAAAAAAATATTTAGGATATAATCCTAGACCTATTGAAAAAAGTATAAGGGACTCTGTGCATTGGTTTATTGATAATGGATATTATAAAAAAAATAAAAGTTAAAACAAATTGTATTTCTCTATTGATTAAGGGTTTAAGCATTAGAGTGCATTTGTATTTTTAATTTCTTAAACAATTTTATGCTAAAGAAGGGTGTTGAATATGAAGTATTTCAATGTTGAAAATAATAAAATAACCTACGATTGCATCGCTCAAAACTATACAAACATAGCTATTAGAGAAATAGCACCTAAAGCGTTCGTAGATAGTTTTTTAAATTCACTAGTGGGTAAAAATATAATTGATGTTTGTTGCGGTACCGGTCAGATAGCAAAATATATGGCGGAGCAAGGATTTAATGTTTTTGGGATTGACATAAGTGAAAAAATGTTGAAGATTGCAAGACAAATCGCTCCTAATTGTAAGTTCCAACAAGCTAATGCACTCGATTTTTCTTCTGATAATAAATTTGATGGCGCTTTTGTTCACGACTGTCTTTTTAATTTTACACTCGAACAAGCCAAGGTTTTGATAAAGAACATTTATAAATTATTGACAAATAATGGAACTGTTTTTTTATCTTTTTTAGAGGGAAATTATGAAAATTTCGAAAATATTGTTCCAAATACTCCATTAAGAATTTTTGTGCGTAAATTTTCAGTAAAAGAAATAAATGAAATATTAGACGGATACTTTAAGATTACGGGTATGTGGGCAATAAATGAAATGGAACAAGAAAGAAATGTTGGCAGAAAATTTTACTTATTGCTTAATAGAGTAGTTCCACAAAACGAGGAGGATAAGTCTTAAAATTTGTTAGCGATAATGCAGTGTGGATTATCACTTTAATTTTTGATTGATTAAAATTTTTATAAATAAAAATATATATTTTAAAGAAACAAAGTTTGATTTGTTTTATGTAAGTAAAAAAAATATTAGTGTACGATTAAAATTGTTTACTGTTTAAGCGTTTGCTTTTTTGTTTGAATGGCATTTATTATATAAATTTTTGCCACACTTCTACAACCAAAAATTGATATTTTGTAGATTACATCTAACTTTATCAATAAAAAAAACTGGTCCATAACCAGTTGTGGAGCTGGCGATAGGAATCGAACCTACAACCTGCTGATTACAAGTCAGCTGCTCTACCGTTGAGCCACGCCAGCATTTTTTGGTGCCCTAAGGTGGAATCGAACCACCGACACAAGGATTTTCAGTCCTTTGCTCTACCGACTGAGCTATCAGGGCAAATCGTATTAATATTAAAGGGGGAGAACGACAAACCAACAATGGCGACTCGGATGGGACTTGAACCCACGACCTCTAGCGTGACAGGCTAGCGTTCTAACCAACTGAACTACCGAGCCAAAGAGGTGTTGATTTGTCGTTTGGTGGGAAGGGATGGATTCGAACCATCGAAGACGAAGTCGACGGATTTACAGTCCGTTGCATTTGGCCGCTCTGCAACCTTCCCGTGTTATTATTTTACTTTTTTGTAACACGAAGCAAGTCTTGGTGGGCCTTCAGGGACTCGAACCCCGGACCGACCGGTTATGAGCCGGTTGCTCTAACCAACTGAGCTAAAGGCCCAAGAAAAGCTTTGAATTATGATTTTCTTCATTTAAAGAAGATGGTCGGGGTGGAGAGGCTCGAACTCCCGACCCCATGGTCCCAAACCACGTGCGCTACCAACTGCGCTACACCCCGACATATTTAAGGCTTGCGAAGATATTTTACACTAAACAAAAAATGTTGTCAAGAAAATTACAATAAAAAATTAGAAAAGTTTTATTATAAATCTTATATTATTATCAAATAGTTTTTCCCATTAATATTTTATTTATTTTTTGATATTGAAGTTAAAAAAATATTAAGATATTGGTGTTTTATTTTTGGCAATTTGTTTAAGTGTAAAAAACTATGGTCGGCGTGGCGGGATTTGAACCCACGACCTCACGGTCCCGAACCGTGCGCGCTACCAACTGCGCTACACGCCGATGTTCACTATTTTAAGCGAACACATCTTTGTCTGCAATTTTTATAAAATATATATTGCTTTTTACTTGGTCAAGCGAAATAGGAGTAAAATCAAAATATGTTGTTCCAACATTAAATCCATACTTGTTGATTGGTTTTAATTTGTGTACGTGTCCAAATAAATTATAATGCCCTTTTGTGCAGTTTGTAGGTTTGTGAGTAAGGTATATTTCTGTTTCTGGTTCATCAATTTTAAGGCAATACTTGTTTTCTATCACATCGTTGAAACCTAGTTTTAATAGTTTTTCACGAAATTGAGCAAAAGTAAGTTTTTGTTTTTTCATATCGTTTATCTCATAATTTCCTAAAATTAAAATTACTTTTCCATTCAATTTCTTAACAAAATTATATTCTCCAAAATCTCCCAGGTGATAAACATAATCGGATTTAGTTACAACGCTATTCCATCTTTTTACAAGTTCATAATTCATCTCGTCGACTGTTGAGAATGGAACGGATTTTAAATCAATGACTCTTTGTGATGAAAAATGCGTATCTGATGTGAAATATATCTTTGGTGAAGTTTTATATTGAATAGAAGTTACCGATTTAATAAAATCCTTCCAAATTTCATAATTTGCTTGTTTGTTTAGGTCAAAAACATAATTTATAGTATGAGAAGGCAGTATTTTATTTTGTTCTTTTAAAATCATATTAACATCTATTTTTGTTTCGCAGAAATGTTTTTTGTTTAATAGATACGCAACAGGGGCTATGTCGTATATAGTGTGTATTCCTCGGTTTTGGATTTTAAAGACGGAATTTGATATTATTTTATGTAGGTATCTCCCAAGCTTGTTGGTGCATAAGTGGTTCTTTGTTTCATATATGCTGGTAACAAATTGTTTTGCGACATAATTTGGTATTATGGTAATATCCCTTATCGAGTTTACTACGATTTCAAAAGCTTTTTTATCGTTACTGTAATTTGCATCAGTAAATTTTTCATAAAACAAGTTTTGTGTTCCTAGAAATACCAACCTGATATTTTTAGCAATTTTTGGTTCTTTTGTTATTGCAATTGCAAGGTTTGTCAAAGTTCCTATGCATAGTATTGTGATTTTGGATTTTTGTGCTATTCTTATGATTTCTTCAACAGCAGGCGATGACTCGAAATAGCCGTTTGAAACATAATCGATACTACCGTATTTCACTATTTCTGTATTTTTCATACCGATAATTCGCATAAGCCGTTTTGCTTCAAATAGCGAATCTATCGAGTTGTCTCGAATTGAGTTACGCTTATAATTTGCTGAAAATGGTGAAATTGAAATTAATTTGACATTAAAAGCATCTTGTCGTGATAAAATATATGCGAGGGCAAATATGTCATCAATTTCATTTGATACATCACTATCTACAATTAATTCTTGCTTTTTTTTCATACAAAAAGTTTAACGCTTAGTAAAAATTTTGTCAAATATATTACTAAATATGTTGGAAAAAAAACCCTTATGTGTTAAACTTAAATACAGTTTGGAGGTTAAAATGATTAAACTTGTTGTTGATTCCACAGCATACATTCCAAAAGAGTTTATTGAAAAAAACGATATTAAGGTTATTCCACTTAATGTTTTGTATATGGATAAAGAATTTGAAGAAGGTCTTCCTGGAAGTTATGATGAATTTTTTGAAAGCTTTACTAAAACTAAACTTTTCCCAAAAACTTCTCAACCTTCTCCAACTTTATTTCAGTCTGCTTTTGATAATATTATAGACCAGGGTAATGAAGCAATAGTTTTTACTATTTCTTCATCATTATCTGGGACTTATTCGGTTGCTAATTTAGCAAGAGAAAATTGTAAAGACCCAGACAAAATTACAGTGATCGATTCAATGAGCACAGGGCAAAATATTTGGGGCTACTGTATGGAGGTTATAGAAAAAGCAGAAGAAGGTTGGAGCCGTGAAGATATAGTTAAGTATATATCTGCTTTGCAAGTTAACAGCCAAATTTGTTTTGTCCCAGACAGTTTAGATTATTTAAAAAAGGGAGGACGAATTGGCAGAGTGAGTGCCACTATTGGAACTCTCTTGCAAATAAAACCTATTTTGACATTTAAGCAAGGGACCCTGCTTTGCTCGAAGAAAATCATAGGTATGGGTAAGGCCATTGCTGATTTAATTGCTATGATACCTCAAAAAACTAAAAGGTTGTTTGCTATCCACATTGCTAACACCAAATATTTTGAAGTTTTGCTTGAAAAAATGAAAGCCGCATTCCCAAAAACAAAAATTTATGAAGGCGAGCTTGGACCGGTTGTTGCAGCACATATAGGCCCAGCTGTAGGTGTTTGTTATATATGTTAAATAAATGTGCATTGATTACGGGTGCTTCTGGTGATATAGGTAGAAGTATCGCTCAGATGTTAACGAACGGGGGGTATGACCTTTATTTATGTGCTTTTAAAAATGAGGTTGATACATCTTTTATTAAAACTAATGTGAAAGTTCTGCATTTTGATCAAGCAGATGCAAAACAGGTTGAAAAAGCTTTTGATGAATTAGCAAGAAAACAAATTAAGTTTGACCTAGTGGTTTGTAATGCCGGTATCGCCGAAAATGAAGCGATGCTTATTGATAAATCTGTTTCTGAAATTGACAACATTATTAAAGTTAATTTGAATGGGACTATTTACTGTAATAAATTTGCTATTCCACTAATAAAAAAAGGTGGGAGTATTGTTAATATAGCTTCTTTTTTAGGCGTTTATGGAGGAAGTTGCGAGGCTGTTTATTCGGCGACAAAGGCCGGGATTATTGGTTTAACAAAAGCACTAGCTAAAGAAATTGCTCCATTAAATATTAGAGTAAATAGTATAAGTCCAGGATTTATTCAAACGAAGATGAACAGTTGCTTTTCGGAAGAAGAAAAAATGCAAATAATTGAAAAAACACCTTTAAACAGGGCAGGCAATGGTAGTGATGTTGCTCGTGCTGTGATTTATCTTGCAAACAGCGATTTTGTTACCGGTGAAAATTTAATTGTTAGTGGGGGTTTGATAATTTAAAACTAAGCTTTGTGTTATATTTTAAAATATTACAAATTTTCCTGTTTAATTTAAAAGTATAAAAATGTATAAGATAACTGTTTATCTATTTTAAAACTCGAATTTTGTAAAACTCAAAACAAGTTTTTTTTCAACAAAAAAACTTGTTTTTTTTATGGTTAGATTCTTTATACTGTTTGTCGAAGGAGGCGAAGTATGAAGGTCAAGTCAAGAATTTACAATGAAACTTTATATCTACTCTTATGTGGCGAATTAGATGAGCACACTTCATCTTATGTTAGGGAAGAAATGGACAAAGCTTTTGGTAGTGGTGTGTTTAAACAAATCATTATTGACCTTTCAGAGTTAGATTTTATGGATTCAACCGGTATAGGTGTTCTAATTGGCAGATATAAAAAAATGAAAGATAGAAAAATACCTATTTATATTTGTAATCCATCAACTCACGCTGAAAAAATATTTAAAATAACAGGGCTATATGACATTATGCCAAAAATTGTTTAGGAGGTTATAAGGTGAAACAAAATAATTTTATGGAAGTAAGATTTAAGGCGGATTCTGTTAATGAAAGCTTTGCGAGGGTTTGCGTGGCAAGTTTCTGTCTTCCACTTAATCCTTCGCTAGAAGAAATAAGTGATATAAAAACCGCTGTTTCCGAAGCTGTTACCAACTCAATTGTTCACGCATATCCAAAAGGCGAGGGAATTGTTATATTACGAGTTGAACTTGATGGAGGAGACATAGTCATTTCTGTAAGTGATGAGGGCGTGGGTATTAAAGATTATAAAAAGGCAAGAGAACCTTTTTATACTACCAAACCTGACGAAGAGCGTAGCGGTATGGGATTTTCGGTTATGGAAACATTTATGGATAGCGTGGAACTTTCTAGTAATGAAGGCAAGGGTCTTAAAGTTGTAATGAGAAAATCTTGTCGCAGCTGCGCACTGAAAGAGGGCGCTTATGCTGGACGCTGACCAAATAAAGTTGCTTGTTTCCAAGGCACAAAAAGGAGACGATGAGGCAAAAGATCAGCTTATTTTAGAAAACTCTCCACTTATAAAAAGCATTATCAAAAGGTTTTGCGGTAAAGGGCTTGAATATGATGACTTATATCAACTTGGTTGTTTGGGTTTTGTTAAAGCTATAAAGAATTTCAATGCTGACTTTAATGTCAAGTTTTCAACTTATGTTGTACCTATGGTTATAGGTGAAATAAAAAGATTTATGAGAGATGATGGTGCAATAAAGGTTTCTAGAGCTATAAAATCCTTAAATATGAAAATTAACAAATATATAAATAATTATTTTTCATTAGAAAAAAGGTCTCCAACAGTAGAAGAAATCGCTAAACATTTTGGTGTTGAGGAAACTGATGTGGTGTTGGCTATGGATTCTGCAAGAATGCCTATATCTTTGTACGCTCCTGATGAAAGTTCTCAAAGCGGAGGTTCGCTTGTAATTGATGGCTTGGAAACGCTAATGTCTGATGAAAGTATGATGACAAAAATAGCAGTCAGAGAAGTTTTAAACAGTTTGTCAAAAAGGGATCGAGCAATTATATTGATGAGATATTTTTATGACAAAACACAAAGCGAAATAGCACAAAAATTAAATGTTTCACAAGTACAAGTTTCCAGACTTGAAAATAAAATTTTGAACAATTTAAAAAAGAAGCTGTCCTCTTGATTAGACAGCTTTTTTTATTAATTCTTCAATTTTTTTGTTAACATCTAGTTGCGTTCTAGTGTGACCTTTTATTTTTGTATTAAGATTTAATTGATTTGCCACTACATCGTTGCTTACTGACTTTATTTTTGCAGATTCATTTTCTAAACTTGCACTACTTTGTTCGTTATATATTTTTGAATTAATCCCATTTTGTTTTTCATTGGTATTGCTATCGTTTACGGGGCAATTTGTAAGATCTTCACAATACTCTAATTGATTAATTTCGATATTATCAAATTGATTTAACATTGTTTGACTATCATTTAAGTTTTGATTTGTTTCAGTTGTATCAAGTTCGTTATCTAAACTATCTGATTGTTTTTCGCTTTGTTTTTCAATTAAATTTTTTTTCGTCATTTTTTCTGTATTATTTGTGTTATCAAAATTTTCTCCGTTTTTGTTTTCTAAAAACATTGCAGTTTTTTCATCGTTTATATAATTTGCCTCGCTTTGTGACATAAAGTGTCTATGTTTTTTTTCAACAGGTATTTCGTTTCTAAATGTTTTTTGTTCAACATTGTCGTCCTGTTTTTGAATGTTGGCTTCAATCATATTGACTCCATTAGAACCTTGGAATCTTCTATTATTACCATAAAATTTGTAAGTGTCAATATTGGTAACTCCTGGGCCGTATGTGTCGGTGTTTCTGTCAGGATTAAAACCACCTCTCCAATTGTTATACCCATTGTACCCATAATATTGACCGTTATAATTTTGATTAAAGTTTTGATTGTAATTTTGGATGTTTGGGGCAGGGCGATAGTTGTTGTAATTGGTGCCGTAGTTTTGGTTCTGCAAATTTTGATTGTAAATGTTTTCCTGTAAGTTCTGTTTATCACTCAAATCGTCGTAGTATTCATTTTCATAGAGCATTTGTTGGGGTTGTCCTATTCTTTCAGTTGTATTCTGGGTGTTTGTAGTATTTTCGTTGCTGCTTACATTAGTGGTTTCGGATGAAGTGTTGCCCATCAAATTGTCATTAAGATTTTGTTCAGTTTCTAAAACACGTAATATGTTTTCAATATTTTCTAGCGTGAGCAATAGGTTGTCCATATAACATTTTCTTGACTCTACGCAACAAGAAAGTTTGGCTAGATTTGCGGTAAGTTCGTTTGTGTTTTCGGTATCAGAAAATTTGTAGATTTGTTTAGCGGCGTTTTTATAATCTGATTTTGTTTTATTAAGGCTGTTTGTGTATTTTTGCATACTACTTGTCAATTGATTAATCGCACTTGAATTTTGATTGCCAAGTTTTATATTTCCAGCTATGCTTTTCTTAATGGAAATGATTTTTTTAGTTATCTTACTTGCTGTTTCACTTAAAGCCAAAGCGTTCTGTGATGAATTTTGATATGCTTGCGATATCGTAGATATTTGCGTCATTGATGCGTTTTCAGAAAAAAGCTTTGATATGTTGTCCAGGGCTAAAGCACTAGATGTGTCGCTAGTGATTGAATTAACTGTTGATGTGGTTCGGTCTAATTGATGTGACAAACGGTTAATTATAGAGGCTTCGTTTGTACCAGAACATCCCGTAAGCGTTAAGATAGCTACCATAAAAATACTGAAAAGCAAATATTTTTTCATATTATCCTCCTACTAG
Organism: uncultured Clostridia bacterium; assembly: GCA_944380695.1. GTDB lineage: Bacteria > Bacillota > Clostridia > Christensenellales > UBA1242 > Caccovivens. The sequence goes on from CALWII010000031.1 coordinate 10,537, forward strand.
TTTATTTTGAGCAAAAGTTAAGGGTTTATGCGTAACGATTTTTGTCAAAAACAACATTGAGGTGTAATTATGAAAAATGAAAAATTGAACCAAGCTTATAATGAATATGTTGAAGCAAGAATACCTAAAACGAAACCATTTCCATCTTTATTTAATGCTTTTTGGGTAGGAGGATTGATATGCCTGTTGGGACAAGGAATTAATGATTTGATTATTTATCTTTTTCCAATGATGTCAGAACAAAGCGCGTGGGCGTGGACTTTAGTCGCTTTAATAGGCATTGCATCATTTTTAACTGCTGTTGGTGTTTATGACAAAATAGGAAAGTTTGCTGGCGGCGGGAGTATAGTACCTATTACAGGTTTTTCGAATTCAATTACATCACCTGCGTTAGAGTTTAAACACGAGGGAGTTATTTATGGCACTTGTGTAAAAATGTTCTCAATAGCAGGACCTGTAATTGTAACAGGGATAGTGTCGAGTGTTGTTGTTGGTATTGTTTATTATATTATTGGGTTAATATAGGAATAAACCTACATTAAGATTAATGTATTATAGGCATATAGTGATGCCATTATCTTGCTGATATTGGCTCCGTCAAGTTTTTTTGCTTAAATCATTTTGTTAATTTCACATTCAAGAATATAATATGGGTTTAAATTTGTATGGTAAACAGATTTATATTTTTTTCATATTATAAATTGGAGTTTTTTTTATATGTTTAAAAGAAAAATAAAAAGTATTGTCAAAAGAAAAGCGTTGGTGGCGTTTTGTGCTAGCGTGTTTTTGTTTGGGACAGCATTCACACTGACTTCTGCGATATATAATAGCGTTGTAGAAGATAAGGTAAAAAAAGCGGTGAATGAAGAATTCGAAAATAATTCAAAATATTCTTGTGAATTACAAATGCAAGAAAGTGAGCTGTTTGACAAATACTATAAAGGTGAAATATCGAATAAACAATTATCCAACAAAATTGAGCAAACTCGTTCGCTAGAAAACAAATTTTTAATAATATCGAAAGATAAAGAAAATAAAAATAGCGACGAAATCAATCAATTATACAATAATTATGAAAAAAGCAAAGTCACAATGTTGGCGGGGACAGGAACGGTTGTCTTTGGCGCTTTCCCTTATGTGATATTAAGTAGTATTGATGAATCAAAAAAACGCAAAAGTCAAAAAAAGTTTTTAAAGGAAGGCGGTAACCTTGATGAGCACGAGTTTAAAGTAGACCCAAACTTTTTAACATATCCGATGCAAAAGTGCGGAGACTATGATTTAATGTTAAAAGAGAAAAAACCTGAAAAAACAAGCGTACAAAACTTTGTAAAGTTTAAATAGATATTTTAAATGCGATAACATTACAGCAAATTCAATTTATTCGCAATAATGATAATTCAAAATTTAAAAAAACAATATTTTGCCAAATCAAGTTAGCTAGCTGAAAAGTTAATTTTATTAGCACATTCGCATTAGAATGTGTTTTTTTTAAATTGCAGTTAGAGATGTTTAAATTTTAAGCTGTATGTCAAAAATTTCATAAGATTGGGGGAACCCACCTTAACTTTGTTTTTTAGGTTGTTGTAATGGACAAAAATTAATAAAGTTACGAAAAGCTTTATGTAGATAAAGCTAGCGCATTGACAAGATTTATAAAATATCTTTTTGGAGAAGTTTAATGCAAACAATAGAACTTACAAACAAACCAAAAATAGTAGGAAGTTATTCAATAGTCGGTCCAAAAGAAGGGAAAGGCCCTTTTGGAAAATATTTTGATTATGTGATGAAAAATGACAGACTCGATGAAAAAACCTACGAAAAAACTGAATGTAAAATGCTTGAACTCGCTATAACCGGAGCTTTTCAAAATGCAGGACTGCTTATAAGTCATATAAATTTATTGCTTGCAGGTGATTTGCTTAATCAAATTATATCATCTTCATACGCAGCCAGAGCTTTTAATATGCCTTTTTTGGGGCTATTTGGAGCTTGTTCGACTATGGCGGAAAGTCTTGCTGTAGGAGCTGTATTAATTAATGGGAAAAACTTTAAAAATGTCGTTTGCGCAACGGGTTCGCATTTTTCTACAGCCGAGCGCCAATTTAGATTTCCGTTAGAATTGGGGAATCAGAGAGTCCCTACATCTCAATGGACTGTTACGGCATCTGGTGCAAGTGTAATATCACTTAATGGTGTTGGCCCTGAAATAACACAGATAACTTTTGGAAAAGTTATTGACCTTGGAATAACCGATGTTAATAATATGGGCGCAGCGATGGCACCGTCAGCTGCCGATACGATGAGCGCACATTTTTTTGAAACAAACACCAAACCAGAAGATTATGATTTAATAGTTACTGGGGATTTGGGGAAATTAGGTGCAGAAATTTTAATTGATTTGATGGAAGCAAAAGGTTATAAACTTGGCAAAAATTATAGCGATTGTGGTCACAGTTTTTACACGAGAAATCAAGACACGATGTGTGGTGGCAGTGGCTGTGGTGCAAGCGCATCAGTCCTGAATAGCTACATTATAAAAAAGTTAAAAACAAAACAGTATAAAAAAGTATTGTTTATGCCAACGGGCGCATTAATGTCGACAACGGCCTCTCAACAAGGAGAGTCTATCCCGGGGGTTTGCCACGCCATTGTGCTTGAGGCGGGAGGTAATTAATGGAATATTTGTGGGTGTTTTTAATTGGAGGACTCGTATGCGCTATAGGACAAATATTAATTATTACGACAAAAATAACTTCTGCAAGAATATTGGTTCTTTTTGTTTTAGTCGGTGTATTACTTCAGGCGTTCAATTTGTTTAATCCTATTTCAGAGTTTGCAGGGGCGGGAATAAATGTGCCAATTATTGGATTTGGAGCATCGCTGGCAAAAGGAGCTATGAGCGCAGTAGAATCTCGTGGACTGTTGGGAGCTTTTACCGGTGGGCTTGAAGCGACAAGCGCAGGAATTGCTGCAGCTGTAATTTTTGCTTTCATATTTTCGTTGATTTTTAAATCAAAAACTAAATAAAAAAACAATATGTGGTATTATGTTTGTCATAATAAACACTAAACACGATAAAATTTATTTCATTTTTTAGTTTGTTGACAAACTTTTTGTTAATGAAGCATATATTCATTCTATGAAGTGCCAAAGCAGAAAAAAGTTGAGTCTTAAAACCAAGACTTATATTTGTCTGGGTACTTTTTTGTTTATATTATTGTGTCTTTTTCTTTATTTTCAGTTTATTGTTACTCCGCTTGTCGTTGATGTTTCGTATGCTCACGTTGATTCTGTTGCTACAACTATGATTAGTGATGCAATTTATGAAGTAACACAAGAAGGTGGTTATGACTACGACGATTTTATGGAAATAAATTATGCCCAGGATAATTCTATTTCGTTTATATCTGCCAATACTATAACTTTAAACAATTTTGCACGAGAATTATCAACAAAAGCACAAATTTATCTGGATAAGGTTGGTTCTTACGAAATAAAAGTACCGCTGGGCTCTTTTACTGGCATTACAGCTCTTTCTGGGGTTGGGCCCGATATCGCATTGCACGTCGTTCCGATTGGTTCGGTTATCACTTCTTTTCGTTCTAATTTTGTCTCCGAGGGTATTAACCAAACTATTCATTCTCTTTATATCGATGTGAATGTTTCATTAAGTGTTATTTTGCCTTTAACTACTAAAAATTTGGATTTTGTAACACAAGTTTTAGTTTGCGAACATTTCATAAATGGCAAAGTTCCAGAAGTCTATTTTAACTTCGGCAATTCTGTGTTTTAGTTTAAAAATCATAATGTGAAGTCATTTGGAGCGGGGGCTATAATAGTTTTATGAAAACAATAAATAGGGATTGAAATTTTGGCTCTGTAACAATGGAGTAGTGTTCTACCTTTTTCTTGGTTAGAATATAATCTATCTCCAATCAGTGGATATCCTATTGTTGACATATGAACTCTGATTTGGTGAGTTCTCCCTGTTTTTAATGATAATTTTATCAATGTCTTATCATTGCTGTATCGCATTCTTCTTACTGTTGTCAAAGCTGATTTTTCATCAAATTTTGTATTGCTACTTATTAATTCTTGCTTTTGTTCTTTGCTTAAAACAACGCGCTTTCTTTGATTTATTCCGTTATATATGATTGTGCTGATGGGCAAGTTTATTTCTAAATGTTTAAATGGAAAATTCCCCTTACATATTGCTATGTAAATTTTTTCTATTTCTATGTTTTCTGCAACGAGTTTATTTTTAGCTATTACAACTATGCCTGAGGTTTCTTTATCTAACCTCCCTGTAACTCTATAAACAAAATTTTGCATTTTTGTTTTCATATATTGGCATACGGCGGATGCAAGATTGTCTTCGTAGTGTGCTTGACAGGGTATACAAGACAGTCCAGCAGGTTTGTTGATTACAATTATATTGTCATCTTCATAAAGTATTTGTAACTCAATATTGCTTTTTGGGAGATTTGTTGAATAATCATCTTGTAAATTAATTCTAATCTCGTCTAGGCGTTTTATTGGCATATTTGTTGATATTGGTTTTTCATTTGCAAATATTTTATTATCTTTTGAGCGTAAGAAAGTTATTAAGCTCTCGCTTAAACCTCTATCTTTTAATGCATTGTAACAATGACGATAATTTTTTCTTGGTTTAAATATGTAATCGTACATAAAAAAAGTATAACATATTGCTTGACAAATTTTAAACTATTGTGTAAACTTTTTTCATAAAAGCGATGATGAAGGACTAGTAATTCTTTGTGAGCATATTACAGAGAGGCTCAAATTTGCTGGAATTGGGCTAATATGTAAAAGGATGAATTCACCTTTTAGCTGTTTGGCAGAAACCTTTTGGAAAGTAGGTCAGACCGGTTGCAACCGTTATATTGTTTTAAAGAGGGTCGTATGACTAAAATTAGGTGGTACAGCGTGATAATCTCTCGCCCTAATGTATATTGGGCGGGAGTTTTTTAAAGGAGTGAATATGGAACAAAAACTTAAAGCGATTTTAGAAACCGGGTTGGCTGAAATTAAATTGGTTAAGGACAAAAATTCTTTGTTGGATTTTAAGATCAAATATTTGGGTAAGCAGGGCGAACTGACAAGTATTTTACGAGGGATGCGTGATGTTCAACCTCAAGATAGACCAAAAATTGGGGTGCTTGTTAATGAAGTCAGGGAAAAATTGGAAGGCGCTTATTTGGAAAAGGAAAAATATTTTAATGATTTGGACCTTCAAAAAGAATTGGAAAAAAGCTCTATTGATATAACTGAACCTAGCAGGGGAATAGAACGAGGTGAATTGCATCCGACGACAAAAATGTTTAATAAACTTATTGATATTTGTGTTGCTATGGGATTTCAGGTTGTTGAGGGCCCAGAAATTGAAACTGATTATTATAATTTTGAGGGTTTGAATATTCCTAAAAATCATCCTTCTCGAGATATGCAAGACACATTTTTTATTACCGAAAATATTTTGTTGCGTTCTCAAACTTCTTCTGTGCAAGTCAGAGCTATGGAATCTATGAAACCTCCAATAAAAATTATCGTGCCAGGAAGAGTATACCGTAACGACAGCGATGGGACACATTCGCCCGTATTTCACCAGTTGGAAGGGCTGGTTATAGATGAAAATGTTTCTATGGCAGATTTAAAAGCTATGTTGACTTCTATGATGGGAAAGGTTTTTGGCGAAACGACAAAAATTAGGTTTAGACCAAGTTTTTTCCCTTTTACAGAACCAAGTGTCGAGGTTGATGTTAGTTGCCCATCTTGTAAAGGAACCGGATGCAAAGTTTGTAAAGGCAGTGGTTATCTGGAACTTTTAGGTGCAGGGGTTGTTAATCCAAAAGTCCTCGAAATGTCGGGCATTGATAGTAAAAAATACCGTGGTTTTGCTTTCGGCTTCGGTGTTGACAGATTTGCTATGGTTTATTATGGTATTACCGATTTAAAAAATATGTTTAAAAACGATGCGAGATTTTTAAATCAAATTAAGTAGTATTATGTTATTTTTTAATAACATAATACTTAAAATAAGGAGAGAAAATGAAAATATCTTATAATTGGTTAAAAGATTTTGTCGATTTGGATATGCCAGCAGAGTTGGTCGCACAAAAACTTACTAGCGCAGGAATGGAAGTTGAAGAGATTATTTATTTGAACGAACATTTGCATAATGTGGTGGTTGGGAAAATTTTAAAAATCGAAAAACATCCAAATGCTGACAAACTGCAAGTATGCAGTGTCGACATTGGGAATAAACAGGTGCAAATCATCACTGCTGCAACTAATGTTTTTGAAGGCGCAGTTGTCCCTGTTTCGTTGCCGGGCGCTGATTTGGTAAACGGAATTAAGATTGAAAAATCAAAATTGCGTGGTGTTGACTCCGACGGTATGTTTTGCTCTGGCGAGGAGTTGGGAGTAGACGAGAATTTTATCGAAGGGGGATCTGTTAACGGCATTTTAATTTTGCCAAATAATTTTGTTATTGGGCAAAATATAGATGAAGCTTTGGGATTAAATGATGTGGTCTTCGATATTGGTATAACTCCTAACAGACCAGATTGTATGAGTGTGATTGGAATCTCAAGAGAGGTTTGTGCGATCACCGGCGCAAAGTTTAAAGAACCTGCACTCTCTTATAAATCGATTGCAGAAAAAAATAATGTTTCTGTTGAACTTAAATCGAAAAAATGTTTGAGATATATGGCGGCGAA
>CALWII010000032.1 GCA_944380695.1 uncultured Clostridia bacterium
AATGGTGGGGTTGGTGCTGGAACAGAAACCGGTCAACTTCCTAATGCGAATGGGAATAACTATGTTCAATTTATAGCAACACTAAAAAATCTTTATGGCAAAATAGAAATTTCTGACAAAGCGATAAGGTCATCTTCGAATAATATTGGAGCTTTTGTTAATTTATTACAAGACGAGATGGAAAGTCTTGTCAAAGCAAGCACATTTAACCTTGGCAGAATGCTTTATGGTGATGGTTCAGGTTTGCTTGCAACTTGCTCTGGTATATCAGATGGGGTTATAAGTTGTGATAAAGTTAACAATCTCGTTGAAGGAATGACTGTTGATATTATAAGCACGCTTCCATTAAGTAACGGTGCTCGTATTACATATGTTGATAGAGTAAATAACAAATTCTCAATCGACAAAACTATTAGTACTGTTCCTGCTGGAACAAAAGTTTATATGCAAAATTCTCAAAATAATGAAATTACAGGACTTGGCGCTATTTTTTCGTCTTCTGAATATCTTTATGGGCTAAAAAGAACTGATCACAAATGGTTAAGTCCTTATTCATCAAGCACAGAAACAGAAATTTCTGATATGTTAATACAATCTGCTATTGACTTTTTGGAAGAAAATGCTGATTCAAAAATTAATTTTATTGCGTGTTCGGCAAAAGTTCGTAGAGCTTATCAAAGTTATCTTACAGCTTATCGTTCAAATATTGATGTAATGACTTTGGAGGGAGGATTCCAAGCTATTTCTTATAATGGTATACCTCTTGTTACGGACAGATTTGTCGACAGTGATACTATGTATCTTTTAAACACCGATGACTTTACATTGCACGAACTTTGCGATTGGAAATGGTTGGAAGGTGAAGGTGGAAGAATTCTTAAACAACAACCAAATTATCCGATTTATTCTGCTACACTTGTCAAATACGCTGAACTTATATGTGACAAACCTAATGGACAAGCTAAAATTAGTGGTATAAAGGGAACAGTGACAAATCCATTTAGTGTTATTGTAAACACTGGTTCAAGTTCAGAAGACACAGGAACTTAATTTCATAATTATTATATGTTTTAATCAAAAGCTATTTTAATTGTTAGAACATATTTAATTAGATTTTAGTTATAAGTTCTTCTTAAATAATTTTAAATTTGACGGGGCAAAATTGCCCCGCCTAAATTTTAAGGAGTAAAAATGAAAAACCAAATTTTGCTTGATGCGGATCCGTTTTTTATTGGTATGAGAATAAAGGAAGTCGATTCGAATTATTTCATAACTTATAATACCTGCAAGAATAAATTCGAGTTGCACAATAGCGCACAATATGGCTCTACTTTTGCTCTTTCAATTCCTTATGAATGTCTTGACGAAAGAACTATATTTTTAGCTCGAAAAACTCGAAAAGAAAATATCGACAAAATAATTAGTGATATTGACAGACAAAATGAAATGCGTGATAAAAAACTCGCAAAATCTGTTTTTGAGCAAATAAAAGAGGTGATTTATGACAATTAACAATATAATTAAACTCAGTTGTAATTTTGTTAATCTGCCAGAATTAGAAGCACTAGTTGGAACAACAAATGCAAATGAAATTCAAACAGCGCAATTAAACAAATTGCTAAAATGTTTAAACCTTGTTAACGAAGAAATTTGTTCAGAATATTTTCCTATCTTAAAAACAGTTCCAATATTTACTTACGATGGTGATTATTATTTTTCATCTTTAGAAGAGCCGGCTTCGGCCGTGATTTATTTGAGAGACAAGCGGGGAAATAATATTCCTTACAAACTTTCGAACGACCACATTTCTTTTGACGGGCAGGAGGGAATTCTTTGTTATGCCGTTATGCCTGAAAGTTTAGAGTTCGGAGATGAAATAGATTCCATCGTTCCAGAAAGAGTTTTTGCTTATGGAATTGCTCGTGAATTTTTCTTAATGCAATCCTTATCAGATGAAGCGATGATTTATGAAAACAGATTCAAAGAAAGTTTAGAAAATATTGCTAGAAAAAAAAGCATTTTGCGTTTGCCTAAACGACAATGGAAAAGCTAAAAAGGAGAGTCAGATGTTTAATAGAAAAAATTTAAAAACAAAATCTGTTAAAAAATTAAAGATAAGACTTGACGACTTTTCAAATTGGAATAGTTTTGCGGATAGTAAAAGAGATATTTCAGATACAAGGGAATGTTATAATTTCAAAGTCAGCAAGGGAGAATTAGAAGCGGGATTTGGATTTAAAAAACTTATGCTTCCTAACAGTAAAACTGACTTGACAGACCAAAGTTTTGATATAGATGCCACAGAGGTTTTAGGCATTTGGATGGAGCCAATATATTATTCAGTGGGTGAAGAGGATAGATATTACATATTTTACCTGGATCAAACGAAAACCTTGTTTTTCTTTGAGATTTTTGATGAAGATAAAGTTATGTTTGAAGAATTTGAAATGCAGTTTCAACAAATACCTTACGGAGCACCTTTTAGAATTAACGGCGCTGATATGATGCTGTTTTCTTCGGCACAAGATCAAACTATGGGATTTGGATTTACGGGGGTTTTTACTTATGAAAATATTCCTAAATTCATTTCTGGCTGTTGGCACGGAAATTATTTCTTTTTACTAACTAGTGGCGATAAAAACAAATTGTTCTATTCGACAGAAGTTATTGCCAATTGGAACGATAATAATAAGTTTGAAGTCGACCTTCCCGATGTTCGTGGCGGATTAAAATTTTTGATATCATTTCAAGATGACTTATATATTTTTCGTGATTACGGAATTATGAAATTATCATTATTTAACAATTCTAGTGATGAAGTTTTTGATATTCAAAACATTTATTATTCTTCTTCTTATATTTATCCAACATCGATTTCAAAAAACGGCGACTATATTATGTTTGCTTCTCAAGATGGTTTATACAGTTTTGATGGAGCAAATGTAAAAAAAATAGATTTGCCTTTTGATGAAATATTCACAAAAACCCGCAATTCAGATATGGCTAGCGCTTGTTATGAAGACAAATATTTTTTGGCTTGCAGACTGGATTTTGATGATAACGAAACTTTTGGAATTGAGTCTTCAACGACTTATCAAAATAATGCAGTAATCGTTTATGATATAGAAAGTAAAGCGTGTTCATTAATAAGGGGAGTGGATATTCGCAAGTTCTGTCTTGTAAAAACACCTTATTTTCAAAAATTGTGTGCTATTTTTAGAGGAGATAAAAAAGCATACATCGGTGAGCTAACAAATGACGGGAAGTTTTTTGATACGCAGTTAAAAAAAATGTGGCATTCGCCACAAACAGATTTTGGTTACGCCGATAAACTAAAACGAATAAATTCTGTGACATTAAAACCACACACCGTGTGCAATATAAAAATAATCGCAGAAAATGGTGAAAGCATTGTAATAAATTCTATTGACAGCGACAAAAGTGTTAGGCATAGCGTTAATATTTTAAGTAAAAGCTTTTCATTTTCTATAACTTCTGAAAGCAGTAACAATATTTCGTGCCCAGAATTCGATGTTTCGGTTATTTTATGATAATTTTTGATAAAAAACACTATTTGTTTTTACATAAAACTTTTCTTAAAGGAGAGATTGGCGCTATGAATAAATTTGTTTCAAAACTAGATGATGACAAAGATGAGTTAATTGAATTTGCAGACAAAAAAGATTTAGATTTGTATGCTAAACAAAAACAAGTCTATGAAGTGACACTAAAATTTTTAAAACAATTTGATAAAGAAGTCGCTTTAAGTTTTCTTGTAACAAATATGCAAATTAGAGGAGAATTGGGCGTATTTTATGAAAAACTGCTTGAAGATTTGAGATAATGCAGTGGAACTTTGGCAAGAGATTATTAGCGTTATTGTTAGCAATGGAGTTTTTGCGGTCTTATTCGTTATACTATTTTGGTACCAACTAAAAGATAGCAAAAGGCGTGAAGAAAAGTATCAAAAGACAATAGAGGAACTCACTAAACATCTTTGCGTTGTTGATGAAATAAAAGCCGATGTTGAATATTTAAAAGAAAACATAGCAATTAAGAGGAGGGTAAAAAATGAATCTGAAAAACTTGATGAGGTCGTATAGCTTTTGGTCGGCGCTTGCTGGCGCTCTTGTTATTTTGATTAATTCGATAGGTAATGTCGCAGGATTTCATATTCAGGAAGATTACATTACCGATATAATTATGGGCATAGCGGGTGTTTTGGTCGCTTTTGGGATTGTTACTCTTCCTGTAAGCACAAAAGAAAAAGATTCAAAAGATGAAAATGCGCTACTAGAACAAGATGGTGATAATACAGACGATAATTTTGTTGAAAACGAAATAATTATTGAGGATGATAAGTCTGATTGTGACAAAAAATAAGGTTTAACCTAATTTACAAACCACAATTTTGATTTGTTAAATTAAGTTATTTGAAATAAGTAACTGTCAAAAAATTAGGTTTATTTTTTTTAAAAAAAAGAGGGAGAAAGGGCTGGCACTTTTGAAACTAGTGAAATAAAAGATGGTTTAATTAACCATCTTTTATTTTTTACATTGTTAAATCTTGAGCAAAGTCTTTTTGTATGTTTTCTATTGCAAATAACAAATCTCTATATCTTAATAAATTTGGATTTGGCTCAATTATTTTATCTTGAATTAATTTCATTATATCTTGACTTGTAGCAAAATTTTCATTTTCTGCAAACTCGTTCTTTTCTTCAACATCTAATTTATATGCAAATGTTGGTACAATACATCTTCCAATAATCAATATATCTTTTTTAAATTTATCATATTCTTCCTGTGTCGGAGCTTTCCCACTTTGTCTAATTTTATCTAAAAAATTCTTACCATACTTATTTTTTAATATATCTTCAATAAGAATAGATTGCAAAGATTGAAAACTTGAAAAATCCTTTTTTTCTGCATCTTCTTTTGCAAGTCCCAGCATTGTTTTGATTACATCAAGAGAATTGGATTGACCATAAATTTCTCTATCTCCACCAAATCTAATATTGTGTATGTCAATTAAATATGGTATAGTCATATCTTGTCTTGATGCAACTCTAATTAAATTTATTATATTAGTTTCCAACAAATAACCTGTGTTGGTTTGAGTTTTTACAGCAAAATTATTTTCCCCACTGATATATAAAGTATTTGAAAAATCTCTTAATCCTGCAATTTCCAATGCTAAATTTTCTGTCATTCCCTCATTCAAAGCAATCTCTGCAAGCAATTTTTTATTCTTATCAAATCCAATAGCTAAGCCATTATCACTAATAGCATGAATTAATTCATGTATCATAGTTTGTTCTAATAAAGTTTTTTCAAAATGTTTGTCAGTTTCGAATTTTGCATTTATGCCTTTAGATTGTAAAATTTTTAGATTATTTTGCATAACGGTGGTATATAAGGTAATGTCATGAGTTCCATCTTTATAAGTCATATAACCTCCCATCATATGAGGATTTTCTTTATTGATATCTCTAAAATTAACTCTTTTAACATTTTTCAAAACTCTATTAAGTACAAAAGAAGTTATAGAATATTCTTCTTTTTGCCTAGTGAAATTTTGAGCATCAGGTATATCTTCTACTTTTATTGTTGTTTTATAATTATTTTCTAAATGCTCAACAATTTTTATAAGTGCCGAAATAAATATGTCATTGTCATACCCAACAGGCAAAATCCCACCATTTTCTTTTTGAATAGCATTTAAAAAGTAGTTCTTTTTACTTTCATAATTTTCGATTTCTTGATATTTAAACTTTTCCATAATTTAAGTATAGCACATTATATATTATTTTGTATCAATTTTGTATCAAAAATTAGAAAAATTTTAAAATGGCACTTAGGCGTGTGCTTGTCATATACAAGTGTTCTCGCTTCGCTCGAACAGACAAGCACACGCCTATAAACTAAATTAAAGCAGACAAAAAGCGAAAGTGTTGGTGAATATAACACACTTTCGCTTTTTGCTATTATATATAATGGCTAATTTATTTCATGGTGTACTTGACAAGAGTCTCTGAAATGAGTTTTTCTTTTGCTGGTTAAGACAGAGAAACGATATTTGTGCTTATGGCTTCGCTTTTTTCGTTTCTCTGCCTTTTTAAATTGTGTTTTCATTTCTTCTCTTGTCAAGTACCTTTCACGGCATAAAGTAGCCAAGAAAAAAGAGAACTAGATTTTTATTTCTAATTCTCTAATTATTACACTAGTTTCAAATCGGTTAGACTAATCCCTCTTTTTTGTTTTTGATTTATTTTTTTATTTTCATTGACAAAGACTTGTTTGTCTGTTATACTGTCATAGTTTTATTTTTTAGAGGAGAGCCGTTGAAATGTTAATGTAAGAAAATATATATTATTTTTATTAACAAAAAAATTAAACGGGTCGATATACATTACTATTATTACTCTTCGTATGTGCCCAAATTTATGGAGGTTTTTATGCTTAAGAAAAATGGGAATATTTCATTATGGAAATATTTTTCAAAGTATAAGCTTATTATTGCTTTATATATTGTTATATACTTGTTGGCAAGTGGGTGCATTGTTTTGAGCACCATTTTTTTTGCTAAAGCTGTTGAAGCAATTACATTAGCTGAATATAAACTTGGAATTACATATTTGGCAATAAGTGGGGCAACTGTTCTTTTTAAAAGATTTAGTTGGTTTATAGCGGATTACATTTATTTTAACTATTCTTCTAAAATTGTTGCAGATTTGAATTTGGATTTAGCAAGGCAGGCTTTTAAACTTAATTCAAAAACTTATGCCGATCACGAAACAGGCTTATTTGTTCAAAGAATTGTGAGTGATCCAGAAAGTGCGGTTAGAAATTTGTCAGAATTGGTGGATATCATTACAGAGGTTGTAACTTCTGCGGTAATCATTATTTATATCACTGTTTTAAATTATATCGTTGGAATCGCGATTATGGCTGTGATTGGAATATGCTTATGTATTGAAAAAATACGACGCTCGTGTTACAAAAAAAATAAATTTTTGATGCGTAGAGAAAATGATAAAATTTATTCTCTAACAACTGAAATAGTCCGAAGTGAAAAAGATGTTAAATCTTTAGGGCTCGAAAATAAGCTGGAACAAATTTTAAAAGCAAATTATGACGCATATAAAGATTCAACATACAAATTTCGTATTACAGATGCAAAACTAATTTTTTTAAGGAATTTACTTGTAGAAATTTGTGGTATTGCAATATTAATTTTAGGCATATATATGATTGATTTGTCTATGTTAACATTGGCTTCATTTATGATAATTTATTCAAATAATGGACAACTTTATATATTAATTTATTCTATTGCTAAAATTAGCGATATATTATTGGAAGTTAATATAAGCACGACTAGAATGTTTTCATTGTTTGAAAACAATGAATTTGTGTGTGAAAGATTTGGTAATGTTCATTTAGATAATATAAAAGGGCAGATAGAGTTTAAAAATGTGAGTTATACTTTTGTGGAATATGAAAGAAATGACGATAAAAAATATTTAACCCCTAAAGAACTCAGGGCTAGGAATAAAACAGAAAGGAAAATCGAAAGTAAAAACAAAATTTTTAATAAGCTTTCTTTTAAAATTGAACCAAACACAACCGTAGCTTTTGTAGGTAGGTCCGGGACGGGTAAATCAACTATATTAAATCTTATGTCAAAAATGTATGAAGTAGATTCAGGAGAAGTGCTTATAGATGGCGTTAATATAAATGATTTGGACAAAGAAACATTGAGAGGCTCGATTTCTTTGGTAAATCAATTCCCTTACATATTTGATATGTCTATCAGAGATAATTTGTTGCTAGCAAAAAGAGATGCAACTGATGAAGAAATCAATCGGGCTCTCGAAAAAGCCTCTTTAAAAGATTTTGTGTCGTCTTTAAAAAAGGGCGTAAATACTGTCGTGGGTGAAAGTGGCATTAAGTTGTCGGGAGGACAGAAACAGCGACTTGCCATTGCAAGAGCTTTGTTAAGAAATTCTCCAATAATTATATTTGACGAAAGCACAAGCTCGCTTGATAATTTTGCCCAGGAGGATATCAAACGAACAATTGACGGTTTAAAGGGAAACAGTACAATTATAATTGTTGCGCATCGTTTGTCTACTATTCGAAATGTTGACAAAATATTCTTTTTGGAAGAAGGCGAGATAGAAGATTTTGGAACATTTGATGAATTATTTGAAAATAATGTTAAATTCAAAAATATGTTTTATGCTGAAAATTTAAACTGACAAAATCATAGTTTTAAAATAAAAATTTAGATTAATATTACAAAAAACATTTGATATCTTAAATAAATTAAAAAAAACTTTATCAAACGATAAAGTTTTTATTTTTTTTCTAAAATAGAATTAAGCCTTGATTTTGTCAAGCTGTTTTGCAAATTTTGATTTTCTTCTTGCGGCACAATTTGGGTGAATTACTCCATCAGCTACGGCACTGTCCAAAACAGAAGTTAACTCAACATAAGCTTTTTCGGCATCAGCAAAAACATTAGTTGCCAAAGCTGATTGGAACTTTTTAGTATAAGTTAAAATTTTTGATTTGATTGCCTTATTTTCTTCGCGTTTCTTTTTTATAACCAAAATTCTTTTTTTAGCAGATTTTATATTAGCCATTTTTATCTCCTTGCTTTTAAGTCTAGGTTGATTGTATCATACTGAATAAAAAAAATCAAGCGAAATTGATAAAAAAAATAAAAATAGGCAATAAAGCTTTTATGATTGATTTAATTGATGAGTGTGGTGCTGATATAAAAAATTTGGGGTACGAGGAAGAAAAGAGCGGAAAATTTTCACTTCGAATAGGAAAAATTGATGTTAACAGCAGTGATAAAGCAAAAGCTACCGGATTTGATGAAGGCACTTATTTTATTTATAATTGTCCTTTAATGCACGAGTTTAATAATGAGTGCTTACAATATCTTGTGGACAACATTATGGTTGGTTTAAAAAAGTTAATGAAAAAAAACTCGCTTACGAAAAAATCCAGATTTTTAATTGTGGGGTTGGGTAATCCAAACATCTTGGCGGATTGTTTAGGACCTAAAGTTCTAGAAAAAATTTCATTAAACCCTTTCACAGAAAATGCTAGATTATTCAAATTTGCACCAAATGTTTTTTTAAACACCGGCATTAATTCTTTTGATGTCGTCTATATGCTTGCGGTATGGCTTGATGTTGATGCAGTTGTGGTGATTGATTCTTTGGCGACGCAATCTGTTCATCGTCTTACGACCTCTTTTCAAATAAATGATGCCGGTATGACTCCAGGAAGCGCAGTCAACAATTTAGGTCAAAAGCTGTGTAAGTCTTCTATAGGAGTTCCGTGCCTTGTTATTGGCGTTCCAACGATGTTATTAGCAGAAAAATATAGTAAAGATTTTCCCAAAGATTTAATTTTAACGCCAAAAGACATTCACAAAAATATAGATAATTTAGCGATAGTTATAAGTACTGTGCTAAAAAAGTGTGTACCATATAAGTAAATTTTCATATATTACTATGTGAAAAAAGTCGTTGTGATTGATAGCGGAAGTGGTGGGCTCAATGTTCTAAAAGAATTGTATAAGAACTGCATTGGCTTTGATTTTTTGTATTTAGCCGACACGGCGTATGCTCCTTATGGAAATAAAACAAAAAGGGAGCTGATTCACCGCGCGAAATTTCTTGTTGATTTTGCAGATATAATTTTTTCTCCAGACATATTTGTGTTCGCTTGTAACACATTAACTGCGACTACAATAAATGAAATGCGTAAAAAGTATAACAAAGTATTTATTGGTTGCGAACCAGCTATTAAACCCGCTTGTGAGGAATTTCAACAGGAAGATGTGTTGGTATTGGCTACCAAGTCGACTTTGCGAAACAGTAAGTTGCTTAAACGGTATCCATTATCTCAAAAAAAAGTAATTGACCGTTTACCAACTATGATTGATGAAAATTTGTTTGAATTAGATAAAATTGTTCCATATTTGAAAAAAAACATCGAAAAAATTCAGCCTAAAGCCATAGTTCTGGGTTGCACCCATTTTGAAGCCATAAAAAAACAATTAAAACAAATAAGTAGTGCTAAACTTTTTTCATCAAGTTATGGGATTGCTAAACAGCTAAAAAAATATGCAGATGGGTCGCTTAACAATTCCTGCTCTTTTATCACAACAGCCGATTGTGAATTATTGCTACCAAAATATTTTTATTATTTTTTTAAAAACGAATATGAAAGATTGAATTAATTTAGTTCGTAGGCAAGGTTTTTATAAATTTCCAAAATTTCAATGCTTGTTTTTAGTAGAGCATTGTAAGAATAGTCGGATATGCTGACCACCTCTAGCATATCTGCAAAGTATTCACTTAAAATTATAAGTTTGTTGTCATAATTATCTTTAAATGTTTCGTAATATGTGGATTTAATTTTCTCTAATTTTTTAGTTTGAGTTTCTAGTTTGTCAATCACATAATCAGAAGAGTAAACAGATGTTTGTAAACCGACAGCGAGGTCGCTTGTAAATCTAAATGTAATAAAAAATTCTGATAAAACTTCTATTACCAAATTTCTTTCGTTTTGTGAAAACATTTCTTCGAAATAGATTTCAGGAAATTTAATTTCTATTATTTTTGCATCTATTAACTGTGATTCTAGTTTTTTTACTACCAATTGTGCATCATTTTCGTTTTCATAAGCCGAATGTACAACAAAGTAATATTGTTTTTCTTGCCATACATATTTTGCACCAATTTCATAATCTGTGCTTAACAAGTCAGCTTCATTTTTTAGTTGCGATTTTGCCAAATAAACAAGGTAAAGTTTTGTTTCCATAGCGCCCGTTATTTTTTGAGATGCCAAAAAATCTTGCAGATATAAAGAGGAACAAAAATAACTGGCAGTGCTTAAAGCTGTTAAACACGACAAGCAAATAATCGTTAAAATCATTATAATATATTTCTTTTTCATACAAAAAAATATATGACTAAATTTGACAAAGTATGTTTGATTATATGGCACTTTTACTAGACAAATGAAACTCAAAAGTAGTAAAATTATAAGGTAAACAGGAGGAAAAAAATGAAATTAAAACCTTTATTTGACAGAATAGTGCTTTTGCCTAAAAAAAGTGAAGAAATGAAAGGCGGAATAATATTACCTACGGCTGCACAAGAAAAATCGCAAATCGCAACTGTTGTAGCAGTCGGAGATGGAGGGGCGCCAGATGGCAAAAATGTCCCAATTAAAGTACAAGTTGGCGATGATGTGTTGTATTCGAAATATGCTGGGGTAGAATATGAAGAAGATGGCGAAAAATTTGTAATCATTCGTCAACCTGATATTTTAGCGATAGTAAAGAAGTAAAAGGAGAAATTTTATGTCAAAACTTATAAAACAAGGCGAGCAAGCCCGAAGTGCTCTTGAAAAAGGTGTCAATATTTTGGCAGATACGGTTAAAATAACTTTGGGACCCAAAGGGAGAAATGTTGTATTAGGGAAAAAATATGCATCGCCACTTATAACAAATGACGGTGTTACCATTGCCAAGGAAATAGAGCTGACTGACCCTTTTGAGAATATGGGCGCTGAACTTATAAAAGAAGTAAGTGTAAGGACAAATGATGTTGCCGGTGATGGTACAACTACAGCAGCAGTCTTGGCGCAATCAATAATAAATGAAGGTATGCGCAATTTTACAGCCGGCGCTAATCCAATAATATTAAAGAAAGGGATTTTTAAGGCAGTAGATGAGACTGTTGACGAACTAAAAATTATCTCTAAACCTGTAAATGGCGAAGACGATATCGCCAAAGTCGCAAGTATATCCGCCGGTGATGAAGAAGTTGGAAAACTGATTGCAGAAGCTATGAAAAAGGTCGGAGCAGATGGTGTCATAACAGTTGAAGAATCTCAAACTATGCAGACAGAGTTGTCGATAGTGGAAGGTATGCAATTTGAAAGAGGTTATCTTTCACCTTATATGTCAACGAATATGGAAAAAATGATTTGCGAATTAGACAATCCATATATTCTCGTTACGGATAAGAAAATTTCACAAATCGCCGAAATCCTTCCAATTTTAGAAGAGGTTGTTAAGAGCGGAGCGAAGCTATTAATCATTGCAGATGAAATTGAAGGAGAGGCGTTGACTACACTTATACTAAATAAATTGAGAGGAACTTTTACCTGTGCTGGTGTAAAAGCTCCAAGTTTTGGTGATAAAAGAAAAGCTATGCTCGAAGATATAGCTATATTGACCGGGGCGACTCTTATTAGTGAAGAACTTGGTATGGATTTTAAAAATGTAGGAATAGAAGTTTTGGGTAGAGCTAGAGCAGTTGTTGTCGACAAAGATAAAACTATTATCGTTGAAGGCGCAGGGCGTAAAGACAAAATTGATCAAAGAGTTAAAGCAATCAAAACACAGCTCGCTAACGAAAAAAGTGAATATGAACGAGAAAAACTTTCAGAGAGACTTGCAAAACTTGCCGGGGGTGTTGCTGTAATAAAGGTTGGCGCACCAACAGAAATAGAAATGAAAGAAAAAAAATTAAGAATCGAAGACGCTCTGTCCGCAACCAGAGCTGCGAGTGAGGAAGGCGTCGTACCTGGTGGAGGAGTTGCCCTTTTAAAAGCGACAAATCGTGTAAAAAACTTGGTGGATAAATTAAGTGGCGACGAAAAAGTTGGTGCACAAATTGTTCTTAAAGCATTACAGTCTCCGTTGCGACAGATCGCTAAAAATTCGGGCGTTGACGGTGGCGTTGTTGTTAACGAAATTTTAAAAAATATTAACAAAAAAGCTTATGGCTATGACGCATTAAAAAACGAATATGTGGATATGATTCAAAGCGGAATAATTGACCCAACTAAAGTAACTAGAAGCGCATTGCAAAACGCTGCAAGTGTTGCTGCAACGCTTTTAACAACAGAAGCAGTTGTTGTTGAACTTGAAGAGAAAACAGAAAAACAGACGCAACCAGATTATTAATTAGATTATTAAAAGCTAATTTTTGCTTGATTAAAATTAAAGTTTGAAAAAAAAACAAGCTTTATACAAATTAATCTAGTAATATTAGTTCGCTTTATTTCTTATAAAATATGGTTTTTCAAATATATTT
>CALWII010000033.1 GCA_944380695.1 uncultured Clostridia bacterium
CAAATCGGCGGACACCATTTTAGTGGGTGGAGCAATGGCATATTCATTTTTGGTTGCGCAGGGCAACACTGTTGGGCAAAGCTTAATAAATGCTGAAAATGTTACTAATGCCTATCAAATAATAGAAAAGTTAAATGAAATGGGGAAAGAACTTATTTTGCCTGTTGACCATATTGCTTGCAATATTAATGATAAGAAAGAAAAAACTTTCTGCACGGAAGTGCTTTCTGGAGATATGATTGGCGGTGATATCGGTCCTAAAACTATTAAGCTTTTTGAAGAGAAAATTCTTAACGCCAAACAAGTGATTTGGAACGGACCTCTAGGAAAGTATGAAGACAAACATTTTCAAGAAGGGACCTTTAAAATAGCAAAGGCAATAGCAAAATCTTCTGCTTACTCGATTATTGGCGGAGGTGATAGTGTAAGCGCTATCAAACAAGCTAGATGCGCAAAAATGATTAATCACGTTTCAACCGGAGGAGGTGCGACATTAAAACTACTAGGCGGAGAGTCATTGCCGGGAGTTGATGTTATTCAGGAGAGATATTTATGAAAAAATTAATAGTTGCAAATTTTAAGATGAATCAAACCCCATCACAAACGAAACAATATCTGACAAAATTTATAGCCGGTTTTACCGGGAATCGTGCTGATGTTGTTATTTGTCCATCTTTTTTATCTTTGCCCATTTCTACTTTTTTGACACAAGGTACATTGGTCAAAATAGGCGCACAAAATGTTAACGATGAAGAAGAGGGGGCTTATACGGGTGAGATAAGCGCCCAGATGTTGAAAGATTTGGGCGTTGAGTATGTTATTGTCGGGCATAGTGACCGTAGAATTAAATTTAAAGAAACGGATAGGCTTATTAATAAAAAAATTAAGACGGCATTAAAAAATGGTTTAAAATGCATTCTCTGTGTAGGTGAGTCGTTGGCGGACCGTAACACCGGCAAGACATTGGAGGTAATTAGGCATCAAATAGAGGAAGACATAAAGGGCTTGTATGAAAACGAACTAGAAAGTGTCATTATTGCATACGAACCTATTTGGGCAATTGGGACAGGGCAAAATGCGAATGTAAAAGATGTCGAGAATGCGGCGAAAGTCATAAGGAAGGTCATATTTGATAGTTATTCGGAAAAGGCAAGCCGGGACATTCAGGTACTGTATGGTGGAAGTCTGAACGAAAAAAATGTTGGTGCACTTTTAAATTGTACAGGTGTTGATGGCGGACTGTTTGGAAAGATTTCGTTAAGCGTTAATAATTTTTTAGACATAGCGAACAATTTGAAGTAGACCTCTAAAAAAACGGGTAGGCATTATAAAATACAGTTGATTAATAGATGTTTTAATATAAAATTATTATTTCAGTTAAAATAAAACTTTACAACTTTTTTGATTTTTTATATAATAAGGATGTTATGGAAGAAAAAAATAATGTTAATTTAGCGTTTTACAGAAAATATAGACCCCGATTTTTTGAAGATGTTGTTGGGCAAGAACATATAACCAAAACCCTTGCCAACCAAATATTAACGGGAAAAATTTCGCACGCATATCTTTTTACAGGGTCCAGAGGGACGGGTAAAACCAGCGTAGCAAAAATTTTTGCGAAAGCAGTTAATTGCGAAAATAATTCTACGGGTTCTCCTTGTGGTGAGTGTGAAACTTGTAAAAGGCTTGCAAAAGAAAATGATATCAATATCGTAGAAATTGATGCAGCATCTAACAACAGAGTCGACGACATTCGAGAGTTGCGTGAAAAGGTTAAGTTTGCTCCAATTGGTGCCAAATACAAAGTTTATATTATTGATGAAGTTCATATGCTTTCCGACAGTGCTTTTAATGCATTACTTAAAACTCTTGAAGAACCACCGGCTTTTGTTATATTCATACTGGCAACTACAGAAGTCCAAAAACTGCCGGCGACTATTCTTTCCCGATGTTCTAGATTTGATTTTAGATTGCTGTCCGTTGAGAATTTGTCAAAAGTGCTGTTCACTGTTTTTGAAAATGAGGGCATTGATGCCGAACCAGAAGCAGTAAAACTTATTGCCACAGCGGGAGAGGGAAGTGTGCGAGACACTCTTTCAATTGCGGATTCAATAAACGCTTATGCCAAAGGGCACATAACAAAAGAAGATGTTTTGAAAGTACTTGGGACAACAGATTACGAACTTTTGATTGATTTTTTTGATAAATTAATAGATAAAGATATGGGTGGCGTTTTGGAACTTATCAATCAAATTGATGCAAACGGCAAAAATTTAGCAGTATTTACAAAGGATTTGGCAAAACACGCAAGAGACTTATTGGTTTGCAAAACCTGTTCATCACCAAATGAAATATTGAATTTATCTAATGAAACAGTGGAAAAATTTGTTAAACAAGCTGAAAGGACAGACGACAAGCATCTCATCTCATATCTTCAAATTTTTGCATCTAGTGAAGCAGATTTAAGGTATACACTTTCAACAAGATTGCTTTTGGAAAATTTAGCGATTGCTTGTATTGTCGGGGATATTCAAAAAAAAAATTAATTAAGCCACTCTCCACAAGTTTGACAAGTGATGTCCGTGAAATTTGGGGTAAAGTTGTTTTGTTTTTAAAAGAGCATAAACACATTGCTTTGCACGTGGCGTGTGGCGATATTACAGATGTTCAAATTTTTAATGACTGTCTTGTTATAAACACTCAAGACAACACCGTTGCCAGCCTATTGGATGAAGGGAAGAGGGAAATAGTTCGAGCTTTAAGTTGGCAGGGGCTTGAATTAGATGTTAAAATCAACAAAAAAGAAATTTTGCCAAATAAAGTTGACTTGGACGCAGAAAAATTAAAAAATATGTTTGGCGAAAAATTTAAACTAATTGATTAAGGAGGTTATTATGGCGTACGGATTTGGCGGAGGATTTGGCGGAGGAAATATGCAACAGCTTATGCGTCAGGCCCAAAAGCTTCAACAACAAATGCAACAAGCCAGAGCAGAACTTGATGCGGAAGAATTTACAGGTTCATCTGGAGGCGGAATGGTTGAGGCAACAGTTTTAGGAAATAAAACTGTAAAAGCAGTAAAAATTAAACAACAGGTTGTTGACCCTGATGATGTTGAAATGTTGGAAGACCTTATAATTTCTGCGATAAACGATGCAATGGCAAAGATTGATATAGCAGAAAAAGAGAGAATACCACAAATTCCAGGAATGTAAGATGACAAATTTTGATGACCCTATTGAAAGGCTAATAGAATATTTCAGGTCCTTGCCAGGCGTTGGTTATAAAACAGCCCAGCGCTATGCTTTTTCTATTATAGAAGGAAGTAGGGAAAGGGCAGAAAATTTTGCAAATGCGATAACCGAAGTTAAAGATAAAATTTGTCTTTGTTCAAAATGCGGGAATTATACAGATAAACCTTTGTGTGACATATGCCAAGAGCGTGATTTGAAGACTGTTTGTGTTGTTAAACAGCCCAAAGATATTATAGCTATGGAAAAAATTAAAAATTTTTCAGGAACTTATCACGTTCTTTTTGGAACCTTAAGCCCGCTTGAAGGTAGAGGTCCAAATGATATAAAGATTCGTGAACTATTAAAGCGTGTACAAGAGGATAAGGTTAAAGAGGTTATTATGGCAACAGACCCTGATGTTGAAGGAGATGCAACAGCGCTATACATAGCCAAATTGTTACGACCTATGGGGGTAAAGGTGACTCGTCTTGCGCAAGGAATATCAATGGGCAGTAATTTAGAATATGCAGATGAAGCCACCCTTTCTCGTGCGATGGAAGATAGGAGAGAAATAGATGACTAAAGAAAATTTAGAAAAGCTGTTAAATGATGCGGCAAAAAAATGCGGTATTTCTGAAAGTTTTTCGGTTGTATTTTCGAATATGCCCGTTTGTGATTTTCAGTGCAATTCTTGTTTTAGTGTCGGGAAAATATTAAAAATCAATCCGTTTGACCTCGCAGAAAAAATAGTCGAAAAAATCAAATCAAATGAATGTTTTGAATTCGCCGTTGCAAGACCTGGTTTTATAAACATCAATTTGACTGAAAAGGGCGTGGAAAAGTTAGCAAGGGAAATTTTTGAGGTAAAATATCCAAAACAATCCGAGCATATTTTTATTGATTATGGTGGTCCTAACTTGGGCAAAGCGATGCACATTGGCCATATGCGTTCTTTCAATATAGGGGAAGCACTTAAAAGGCTCTATCGAAAACTAGGTTATAAAGTCACTAGCGATATCTTTTTTGGAGATTGGGGGTTGCCATTAGGCTTAATAATGGCGATGCTTGAAAAAGAAGGAACCCTTGACAAGTACATTTCTGGGCAACTTCCACTTACAATCGAGGTAATGAACCGAGCATATCCACAGGCGAATAAGCTTAAAGAATTGGACAGCTCTTTCAATGCAAGGGCACAAACTCTTACTCTCGCTTTTCAAAATAAGACACAACCTTATTATGATTTTTGGAAGAAATTGCGAGAGGTGTCAGTTGCGGAGGTAAAAAAAGTTTGTAAGCTTTTAAACGCTGATTTTGATTTATGGAAAGGCGAGAGCGATGCAAACGATTATATTGATACTGTTGTGAAAATATTTAAAGAAAAGGGACTGGCTAGACAAAGCGAAGGGGCTTTGGTCGTAGATGTCGCAGAACCTGGAGAACAAATTCCAATTCCGAAAAAAACAGAAGATGAAGTACAAAGGTACGAAAACCCTATGCCACCGCTCATAATACAAAAATCCAACGGTGGTGATTTATATGCCACATCAGATATTGCCACGATATATTATAGAAACAAACTTTACAATCCTGATATTATTCAATATCTAACCGATGTGAGACAATCACAACGATTTGTGCAAATTTTTAGAGCGTGCAAAAAATCGGGCATTTCACCTTCCACTCAACAATTATGGCATACAGCTTTTGGCACAATGAACGGTAAAGACGGAAAGGCATTTAAAACTCGAAGCGGTGGCAATGTCAGTCTTTTGGAATTGTTCGAAATGGTTCAAGATAAAGTAGAGGAAAAGTTAAAACAAAATAATGTCGATTTTGATGCTGGATTAAAAAGAAAAATTGCAAACTCGGCGATTAAATTTGCGGACTTGTCAAATGTTGTTGAAAAAGACTACATTTTCGACATAGATAAATTCACTTCATTTGAAGGGAAAACGGGACCATATATTCTTTACACAGCTTGCAGAATAAAATCAATTCTCTCAAAAACGCAACAATTTGATTTGAATTTTAATTTTTATTCAAAAGAGCAAAAAAATGTAGTTATTAATTTGGCGAGATTGCAACAAAGTTACAAGTCAGCTTTCTATGAGAGAGGATTAAGCTCAATTTGTCATGCGTTATTTGAATTGACTAGGGCTTTTTCAACTTTTTATAATTATGAAAAAATACTCGCTGAAGACGATAAGGGGAAAAGGGATATTAAGCTGTCACTTTGCAAACTGACCTTAAAAGAAATAATATCTGCTTGTGACACACTTGCGATTGAAATACCAGATAAGATGTAGTTTAATTATGATTAAAAATAATAGTTAAAAATTTTTATAAAAACTATTTACAAAAAAACAATTTTGTGTTATATTATTTATGTCAATCAGGAGGTACTAAATGCAAGGTAGAACAGTAGTTAAAATATCAATATTAGATGATGGTAGGACACTCATTTCTCATAATAATGTTTTGCCAAGGGAAACATTGGTTTATTTGCCAGCTCAAGCTAAAGTAAAACAAGGCCCAGAAAGAACATTGTAGTAGTCATTTTTAAAATTAGATTTTTCATCAGAACAATATATTTAAAATTCACCTCAAAAAATGTAATCGTGAGGTGTTTTTTTGATTATAAAAAGAATATCAACAAAATTATAAATTTGATGAAAGTATAAATATGGTTTATTATGTTTTAAGTATTAGCTTATAGCAAAGGCATAAAACAATTTTCAAGTGCTAATTTTTTTAGAAACAAAATCAAAATATTTACTGTAATGCAACAAAGAATACTTTTAAAAAGTTATGTAGTTTCAAAATTTTGTGAAGATGAACAAATATCGCTTTATTGAAAAACCACTATGTTTTATAGAGTGTTTTGGTTGGGAAGAATGTCTTAAAACATTGTATAATAAGAATATGTTACTTTCAAAAAATGAATTTTAATATTTATGTTAATTTATTTGGTAAAAAAATAAAATTTTGCTAAAATAAAGCTAATGGAGAGAAAATAATGCGTCAATTCATATATCCTGCTATATTTTATTTTGATGAAGACCAAACCAAAGTTTATTTCCCAGACCTTGATATATCAACATCTGGCGACAACTATGATGAGGCCTTTCTTTTTGCAAAAGAGCTTTTAAAAGTTTATTTTATGTATGTTATTACAAATGATTTGGACTTTAACTTTCCTTCGAATTATATCGACAAAGCAAACAAATGTGATAAAAATCAGAGAGTAATGTTAATTGATGCTTTTGTATCTGACCAAGATTTAGTAAAATTTAAGAAAAACAAAAAGAAGTAATAAAAATTGAATTTTGATTATTTTTTTCTTGACAAACAAATCGTCTTATGTTAAAATACACTAACACTTCCAATTGGGGTGTTAGTTTTTTTGTTAGGAGATTAGTTATGGCAGCACCAAAACGCAAATATGTTACTCTTGCTTGTACAGAATGTCAAGAAAGAAATTATTCCACATCTAAAAACAGCAGTGCTAATCCAGAGAGAATTGAGATTAAAAAATTCTGTCCAAAATGTGGGAAAAGAACTGTTCATAAAGAAACAAAATAATCGCAGGAGGTCGTATGTCGAAAAAACACAACTTGAAAGAGAATGAAAAATTCTCTGAAAGTGAAGAAAGGTTAGAAGTTACTGGTCAGGAAACCAGTAATGTTGTTTCACCTGCGAAAGAAGAAAATTCTAAACCTGAAAAAGTTAAAGAAGCAAAACAATCCAAGGTTGAGAAGAAAAAGAAAGATAAAAAGCCAAAAGAAAAAAAAGTTGCTCGAAAAGCTAGGGAGATGTCAAGCGAGTTAAAAAAAGTGACTTGGCCAGGATTTGCAGAGGTTTGTAAAAAAACAGGTATAGTCCTTGTGGTCGTAATTCTTTTTGCAATCGTTCTGTTTGGACTTGACACATTGTTTGGATATTTGTTTGGATTGTTGACATAAGGGGGCTCGAATGGAAAAAGAAATTATTGATAACAACGGCGTAAATGATGAACAAGTGACACAAAATGAGCAAGTCGATCAACAAGCTCAACAAGATGCGAGTGCAGATGCAAAATGGTATGCGCTCCACACTTTTTCTGGTTATGAAAATGTTGCAAAAGACAATTTGACAACAGTTGTTTCCAAGTTCGGATTGCAAAATCGAATTTTTGACATAGTTATTCCTATGGAGACCGTTGTTGAAGAAAAAAATGGCAAGAAAAAACTCGTGGAAAGAAAAAAGTTTCCTTGTTATATTTTTGTAAAAATGATTTACGGTGATGATTTATGGCACGCAGTTATCAACACTCGTGGTATTACCGGTTTTGTTGGTCCGAATGGAAGAGCTCAACCATTTACGGAAGAAGAAGTTCGTAAAAACAAATTGGAAAAAATTAAAATCCAAACAAATCTTAACATAGGGGACAAAATTGAAGTTATCGATGGACCTTTGGAGGGCACAATAGGAACAGTGCAATCGGTGAACGAAGAAGCCGGTATAGCTACAGTCATTGTAGAGATGTTCGGTCGAGAAGCACCTGTAGACCTAGATTTTACTCAAATGCGAAAAATCGAAGAATAACTTTGGTATTACACAGATTTATCTGTTGAAAATACAATTAGTGGGAGAGCGGTGGCCATCTGCTCAATATACCACAAAATAAGGAGGAAAAAATGGCAGCAGTAAAAAAGATTGGAGCGGTCGTTAAACTTCAGCTCCCAGCTGGTAAAGCTACACCTGGACCACCTGTAGGTTCTTCTCTTGGACCACACGGCATCAACATAGCAGCTTTTACCAAAGAATTCAACGACAAAACCGCTGCACAAGCAGGTCTTGTCATCCCTGTTGTGATAACAATTTATCAAGACAGGTCATTTTCGTTTGTGCTGAAAACCCCACCTGCAGCAGTACTTATCAAAAAGGCTATTGGGTTAGAAAAGGGCTCGGCAAAACCAAACAAAACAAAAGTCGGAACAATCACAAAAGCTCAAATTAAAGAAATTGCGGAACTTAAAATGCCAGACTTAAACGCAAGCAGTGTTGAGTCCGCTATGAGTATGATTGAAGGGGCAGCACGCAGTATGGGCGTGACCGTTGTAGAATAATAAGAGGAGAGTAGCGGTATGAAAATTGGGAAAAGAATGAAAGCTGCGCTTGAATCTTACAATAAGCAGAAAAGCTATTCAGCAAGCGAGGCGATTGATTGCGTTTTGAACAACGCAAAAGCAAAGTTCGATGAAACAATAGAAGTGCACGTAAAACTTGGCGTCGATGGTAGAAATGCTGACCAACAAGTTAGAGGCGTGGTTGTGCTTCCTCACGGGACAGGGAAAAGCGTTAAAGTTTTAGTAGTCGCAAGAGGAGACAAGGCTGACGAAGCTGTAAAAGCGGGTGCAGATTATGTCGGAGCAGAAGAAATAGTTGCAAAAATACAAGGCGGGTGGCTTGATTTTGATGTTTGTATAACAACACCAGATATGATGGGAGTTATCGGCCGTGTAGCTAGGGTTCTCGGACCAAAAGGACTTATGCCAAACCCAAAGAGCGGAACGGTTACAATGGATGTAAAAAAAGCCATTGCAGATGTCAAAGCTGGTAAAGTTGAATATAGACTTGATAAAACAAACAATGTGCACGTTATAATTGGTAAGGCAAGTTTTGGAAAAGAAAAATTGCTTGAAAACTTTAACACAATTGTTGATGCTTTAACAAAAGCAAAACCAGCAGCAGCCAAAGGACAGTATTTTAAAAATATTTCAGTTTGTTCAAGTATGGGTCCTGGTGTGAAAGTTGTTTCTTCTTTGTAAAAAAAGTTTTAACATCAAAAGTGTATAACCTTTTTTAAATTATAAGAGACAAAAACAAAAGAAACTTGAGAAATGTCAAGTTTCTTTTTTTTTATTGAAATAATATAATAAAATTATTTTATAATGATTATAGGCTGTTTATTCAATTCATAGAAAAGATGAGGAAGATTTTTGCAAAAAAACAAAAAAGTACGGGGTCAAATAAAACCAAAAAATATATGATGAAATAAAATGTTGTTAAAAAAATAGTTATTATTTATACTTATTTTTTTTTTTTTATGATTTTTGATATTTGTATTA
>CALWII010000034.1 GCA_944380695.1 uncultured Clostridia bacterium
TTGCAGTGCTCTCGGATATACAAGGACTTGAAGATTTCCTTGGCGATATGGATTTTAAGGTTACTGGAACAGAAAAGGGTGTTACAGCTATTCAAATGGACATAAAAATTCACGGACTTGACAAAGAAATACTTAAAACAGCATTATTACAGGCAAGAGAAGGCAGAATGTTTATTATGAATAAACTTTTGGAGACGATAAGCGAGCCAAAAAAAGAATTATCTAAATATGCACCAAAAATTATCTCATTTACAATAGACCCAGAAAAAATTAAAGATGTTATTGGTTCAGGTGGAAAAACCATTAATAAAATTATTGATCAGACTGGTGTTAAAATCGATATTGAAGATGATGGACAGGTTTTTGTCGCTTGTGAAGATACCGCCCGTGCAGAGAAGGCAAAAGCAATAATTTTGTCAATAGTTGAAGACTTGGAAGTTGGAAAGGTGTATGAGGGAACTGTTGTTAGAATTCTTCCTTTCGGCGCATTTGTAGAAACGCTGGGCGGTAAAGAGGGAATGATTCATATTTCTAAATTATCATCTAAACGAGTTGAAAAAGTCGAAGATGTTGTAAAGATAGGGGACAAAGTCGAAGCAGAAGTTATAAAAGTAGATGACAAGGGCAGAGTAGATTTAAAATTAGTCAAAAAAATTAAAAATTAAAAAACACACATTCATCTATAATTTCATTAAAATAAAAAGAACTTTACGGAACTTGTAAAGCTCTTTTTATTTTACACAAAAATCACGAATTGTAATGTTTTTTACCCCTTATGGAATAGTAAATAAAAAATATTCTTTGTCGATCATCTTAAAAAATTTTATTTTATCGGTTGTCCTCTTTATTTTTTATGTATGGCGCAGAGGTCGGGATTCGAACCCGAGGTGGCTTTCACCACACACGCTTTCCAAGCGTGCACATTAGACCGCTCTGACACCTCTGCATTCTCGACTTAAGTAGTTTAACACAAAAGTTATTTTTATGCAATAAAACTTGGCTAGATTTTTAATATATTTTTTTATCAAATATATTTTCGTTGTTTTTTTATATAATACATATAAACTTGACCTATTTTAAGAAAATATGGTACTATAGATTAGTAAGCGACATTATATGTAAGTTTACCTAAAATTTTTGTATCAAAATTGTTTGTTTGTTATAAAATAGAGTTATATAATATGGAGTTAAAATGAAGAAACAAAATTTAGCATTAGCTTTTCTTACATCGTTTTTAGTGGCTCTGGTAGGAGCTGTAATTTGGGGATTAATGTATTTTCAAGGTTGGTTTGTAGGATATATTGCTCTATTTTCTATGTTGGCTTGTGGTTGGTGTTATTTAAAGTTTTATTATAAGCTTGATTGGAAATTTTATCTTTGGAACATTTCAATTGTTATAATATTAAATTTTGTTTCAAGCGTCATCTGTGATTTGTTGGTTATTATGTCTTTTTATAATGTCAGTTTCAGTAATGCTTTTTCTTTATATCAAGAATTGCTGGCTGATAGCACATATCGAACAATGTATATAATCAATTTAATATCAAATTTAATTTTTTCTGCCTTTGGAATAGCTTTTGCTGTTTATGTGTTTAGAGGACGAAATTATGTGCGAACGCAAATAGAAAAATCACAATATGTTGTCGACAATAATTCTGTTAATCAACACAAAAGTGTGACACCTTCGATTAATGCTCTTGCAATAAAAAAGGCAGAGAAGTTTATTTCAGAGTATGTGGAAGTTTTTGAGGACTATAAGAAAAACGGTGACAAAGATGTAATGTTAAAAAAGCGAAAAGAAATTGATGAAAAATTGGCAAATGATTTGTCAGAAGATTTAAAAAAAGATATAATAAACTATGTTTCCACTATTACACCTGGAAGTGAAGAGGAAGACAACGCAATTAAACTTATAAAAATTAAATTAAAATAGAGGGTTTTATGATAAAATTTTCAACTGATTCTACTTGTGATTTACCTAGTTATATCGTCAAAGAAAATGATATTGCCGTTTTGCCACTTTATGTTTATTTAGGCGAGCAAGAATATTTAGATGGTGTTAACATTAATCCAGATATGATTTTTGATTTTGTGAAAAAAACAAATGAACTGCCAAAAACAGCTGGCCGTGGTATAGAAGATTTCAAAGAACACTTTTTATCTCTATTAAAAGAGGCTGATGCTGTGGTTCATTGTGGTATTGGTGCCGAGCTTTCTGTTTCATATCAAAATGCGTGTTTGTCCGCAAAAGAAATCGGTGAGGATAAAGTTAAAGTTGTTGACAGCCGTTCTTTGTCAACTAGCTCGGGTTTGATCTTGTTAAGTGGTATATCAGCTTACAAAAATGGGGCTAATTTGGATGAAATAATTAAAAATATGAATGGAGCTGCACAAAATATACAATCTTCATTTGTGGTTGACAGATTAGACTTTTTGTATAAAGGTGGTCGATGCTCAAAGTTTGCATTTTCAATAGCTACTTTTTTAAAAATTAAACCGAGGTTGGAAGTTGTTAACGGAAAGCTTGTGAACACAGGTAAAGAAGTAGGCCCAATGCGAATTGTTTTAAAAAAATATATAGATTCGATTTTAAAAAAATATAATAATCCTCGCAGAAATCGTTGTTTTATTGCACATACAAAAATGGATGAAGATGTGTTGAATGAAATTGTC
>CALWII010000035.1 GCA_944380695.1 uncultured Clostridia bacterium
ATCAAAAAAGAGATGATAGAACTTATTAAAGACTTTTTTGACAATAATTATATTAATAAAGCAAAGCAAAAGAAGAGTAAATAAATTTGAATTCAGTCAAATCGCAAAAAGATAATGTACTTTGTAAGTTTTACATTATCTTTTTTTAAAAACTGAAAATGAATCTAAAACAATATTTTATTTAAAAATCTTTTTTTAAATTCGACCAAAATACCAAAGTAATACAATTTTTTTTGTTATAGTTTAATCATTATCTTCTATCGAGATGTTCATCAAAAAGAGTGGGATCTTTTGAGCTGTTATCTTCTTTTTCGTTAAACTCGCCCTGTTCGTGAAAGCCACTTTCTTCCTTTCTTCGTTCTTCTTTGTCATAATTGTGTCTCTTCTCTTCTTTTGAAGCCTCTATATTCATAGAAGAAGCTAGTTGCTTTGCTAATTTTTTTTGAGCTCCCCAAATGTGTATAGAACCTTTATCCATAATTAATTTAACCACAAGAAAAACTGCAGCACTTCCTATTAAGATATAAATCAATCTTGAAAAAATACTACCTTGGTATCCAAAAATCCCAGCAACGAAATCATATTGTAAAAGTCCAATAAGAAGCCAATTTATACAACCAGCTATAGTTAACGCAAAAGCTATAAAAGTTACCACAACACCACCCCCCAATTTTATGTGTAGTTTTAGTATGATTAAAAAATAAACAAAAAATTCTTAAATTTTTGATTGACTTTTTTGTTTTTGCTGCATATAATATCAGTATTCTCGACTTGGAGGTATTGACTATGACAGAGAAATATTTAACACCAGAAGGAAAAAAACAACTTGAAGAAAAACTTCAATACCTTAAAACTGTTAAGCGTCCAGAGGTAGTTAAGAAAATTGGAATCGCTCGTGAGTATGGCGATTTGTCAGAAAACGCAGAGTATGATGCCGCAAAAGATGAACAAGCAATTTTAGAGGCTCAAATAGCAGATATTGAGCATACTCTTTTAAATGCTGTAATTATTAAGAAAAGCAATATTGACACCTCAAGAGTAAGCATTGGCACTAAAGTTAAGCTTTACGACATTGATTTTGATGAAGAAGTTCAATACACAATTATTGGCACTGATGAAAGTGATCCAAAAAACGGTATTATAAGCAACTTATCACCAGTTGGTTCAGCGCTGTTAGGACATAAGGTAGGAGAGACCGTTGCAGTTTCAACTCCTAATGGCGTAGTTAATTACAAAATTTTATCTATCACTGTATAAATTATTTTAGTGGTTGATTTTGTTTGCTTATTTTTTCTTATTTTGTTATAATTGTTCTACAAAATAGGGTAATAAAATATGACATTTAAAAATTATTTGAAACTTGCTATAGCTAATTTTGACAAGACCTGGAAGCTTGTCTTTTATCGTATTGTTGTTTGGGTGTTTTTATTTGCCTTAATTTTGCCTTTTTACAGTATTTTGAAAGATTTGGTTCTAAATATATGGGACGACCAACTTTTTGTTGAATTTGCTAAAGCAGGGCTTTTTTATGGGCAAGTTGTGACCGGTACTTTTGTTTCGGTTTTGAGTGTTTGCGTAGCATTCTTGACAACATTGTTTACTCAATATGTTTGGATTGGAGTGTATATCTTAATTGTTTTATTCCTTATTCGTCCTATTTTAATGAATATTGGAAGGTATGTCGTTGACGAAATGATGTATGGTTTTATGTCCAGTTACGCAAAGTTGGGGTTTTGCTCGACTTTTATTAGAACGCTCAAAAAGTCAATCCCTTATGCTTTTTTCCGTATGCTTTACTGCCTGCCGTTTAATGTTGGCGTTGCTTGTTCATTTTATTTTTTAACGATGGCTCACTGGGGTGCTTATCAAATCGCAATGCCGTTTGTTTTCCTTATTGTAGCATCTGTTGTCCTTTCGATTAAGCAAACTTTTATTCTGGGTTGGGGACCGGCAATGGTTGTTTACAATGAAAATGTTTTTATTTCTTTTGGATTGGGAATAAAAGCTGTAAGTAGAAATTTAAAGGTTGCTTTTATATTTTCGTTCTTCACATATTTTTCTTTAACACTGTTTGCATTAGGGTTAGGCATTTTTAGTTTGGTTATTTTGGTTCCACTTTTCGCAGTGGTTTCTTCAATGTTTGAAACTATGTTCTTTTTTGCCTGCCAAGGTATGCGATATTATATCGATGAAAAAACTGTTTTATCTTCAAAAAAACTTGAACAACAAGACACTATTAATAAAGTAAAATATTTGTTGTAAAGAATTTGCTTTTCGTTTTTTTGGCTATAAGGTCTTCATTAAGACTTATATTTTAAACTAATTATAAAAGGAGAAAGATGAGTAATAAAGTTAAAATCACCTTTTTAGGCGGTGTGGGTGAAATTGGAAAAAATATGACCGCTGTTGAATGTAATGATGAAATAATAGTTATTGATGCGGGGCTTACTTTTCCTGGAGAAGATTTACCTGGGGTTGATATAGTTATACCGGACATCACTTATTTAAAAACCAATCAAGAAAAGATTAAAGCAGTAATTTTAACGCACGGGCACGAGGACCACATTGGTGCGTTGCCTTTTTTGTTAAATCAAATAAAAGTTCCAATTTATGGTTCGAGATTAACTCTTGCTTTGGTTGAGAATAAGATGAAAGAATTTCCAAATGTGAAATATAAAGCCATCTCTGTTAAACCAAAAAATGTTTTAAAACTTGGAAGCTTCGTCATCGAATTTATCAAAGTCAGCCATTCAATTGCTGGGTCGCTTGCTTTGTGTATCACCACACCTGTTGGCAATATTTTCCATACCGGCGATTTTAAAATCGACTTTGAGCCTATTGACGGCGAAATGACAGATTTAGTCCGTATGGGTGAACTAGGTAAACGAGGGGTTAAGTTGCTTCTATGTGAAAGTACCAATGTATGCAGAAAGGGTTATTCAATGAGTGAGCGTTCTGTTGGTAGAACTTTAGACAGTATTTTTGAAAAAAATCCTACTAAAAGGCTTTTTGTTGCTACATTTGCCTCCAACATTCATCGTATGCAACAGATACTTGACCTTGCCGAAAAGTATAAAAGAAAAGTAGCATTTACTGGAAGAAGTATGATTAATGTAAGTGAGGTCGCCTCAAAGGTCGGGGAGCTAAGATACAACCGAGATATTATAGTCGATATTGACAAAATTGATTCTTATGAAGATAAAGAGTTGTTAATTGTTACAACCGGCAGTCAGGGTGAACCTATGAGCGCTCTAACAAGAATGGCAGCAGGTGAATTTAAAAAGATTAAACTTGGTGAAAATGATTTGATTATTTTTTCAGCTTCACCTATTCCAGGAAATGAAAAGTCGGTATACAATGTTATAAATGCTATTTATAAACTTGGTGCTGATGTAATTTATGATGAATTAGCTGATGTGCACGCTTCTGGGCACGCCTGTCAAGAAGAGCTTAAAACTGTTCATTCATTAATTAAACCTACTTTTTTCATTCCTGTTCACGGTGAATACAGACATATGAAAATGCACTCTCAATTGGCTAAACAATTAGGAATGGAAGAAAGAAACATCATCATTCCTTCTTTGGGAATGCAAGTCGAATTGTCAAACAATTCCATTCGTCAGTCTGGATTTGTGACAGCTGGGCAAAGGCTTGTTGATGGAATAGGTATTGGCGATATGGACAGCAATGTTTTAAAAGAACGCAAACAGCTTTCAGAAGACGGTATTTGTGTCGTTGTGGTTAATATCAATAATGTGTCTGGATGTGTTACTGGTGAACCTTTTATAATAACAAGGGGTGTAGTTTATCAAGACGAGGCGGAGGCTTTTGTTCAAGACGCCAAAGCAGCTATTATCGCTTCACTTAAAGAACAGGATTTGCGTGGGGCAGAGCCGTCAGTAATTAGGAGCACTATAAGAAGAAATATTTCCAACTTTATTTTTAAACGAACCAAAAGAAGACCAATGATTTTAACTATTGTAACTTTGGAATAATGAAAACACTAAATGAATTAAAAAAATACGCAAAAAATACGATGACGCCGATTATTAGACCAAAAAGCGCCAAGTTTTTATGTAATTTATGCCGAGAAATGAAACCAAAATTTATTTTGGAAATCGGCACAGCAATTGGTTATTCGGCTTCGCTGATGTTAAATGCCTGTAAAATATCACATATTGTTACTATTGAAAAAGATGAGAGAATGGCAGAGATTGCTAAAACGACATTTAAAGAGCGAAAACAAGAAAGAAGAGCTAGTCTTATTGTTGCTGATGCATTCGATACAATTAAGCAACTTGTCAATCAAGGCAAAAAATTTGATTTAATATTTTTAGACGGGCCAAAAGGGCAGTATTTCAAATATCTGCCGTTTTTAAAACAGCTTATATCTTCGAATGGTTGTTTGCTCGCTGATGATGTTTTGTTTCACGGCTATGTGAAAAAGAACGGTGACCCCGGGCATAAGCATAGAACAATCGTCAATAGTTTACGAGCATTTATCGACAATTTAATGCAAGATGAAAGATTCACAACGCAGTTAATAGAAATCGAAGATGGGCTACTTTTGAGCAGGGCTAAAAAATAATTGGACTTTTTTATCTTTTTTGGTAATATATCTATATGCCTTTTGAAGTAAATATTATTGTTGCATTGCAATCAGGCGCTACAACAAGTTTGACCTCATTTTTTGAAATTGTCTCCTTGCTTGGAAGTTGGTATGGTTTTGTTCTGGCTTTTCTTGTTTTTTTGTTTTTCAGCAGAAGATATGCCTTTTATTTTGCTGGTACATTTGCCGGTGGGCTGTTGTTCAATTACATTTTAAAAATAATTTTTAACAGACCAAGGCCTTATGAGGCATATTCGAACATAATAGGATTTTCCGATGCGCTTGGACAAAGTATGCCCAGTAACCACGCATTCTGCGTGACAGTTATTGCTTTTTTTATTTGCTATATGTTGTTTACATTTTTTGACAAAAAATGGCAAAAGTGGTTATGTGGGATAGTTTTTTGTTTGTTGGTGGTTTTGGTAGGAATTTCAAGAATGTATTTAGGTGTTCATTATTTGTCAGATATCGTAGCAGGAATATGTTTAGGGATTTTGATTTCTTTATTAGGTTTAAAATTGTACAATAAATCTATAAAAAGATTGTATGGAGTTTTAAAATGATAAGTAATTTGAAGTTTGAATCTAAAAATGAAAAAGATACAATGCTTTTTGCTGAAAAGTTTGCTAAAAGCATTTCTGCACCTTGTGTAATTTTGTTAAAAGGTGATTTGGGGGCTGGTAAAACGCATTTCGTCAAGGGGTTTGTAAAAGGTTTAAAGTCAAAAGAAACTGTTACAAGTCCAACTTTTACCATTATGAATATTTATGATAAAGGTAAATACCCCGTTTATCATTTTGACCTATACAGATTGTCAAGCAGTGAGGAAGCAGAAGAACTCGGATTTGATGACTATTTTAACCACGACAGTTTAGATGGAATAAGTGTTGTCGAGTGGCCGGAAAACGCCCCAGAACTTGTAAAAAATTTTGATGTCGAAATAATTTTTACTAAAATTAAAAATGATGACTGTCGTTTAATTGAAATAAATAGGAGGATTTTATGTTAGCTTTGTCGACTGCAACAAAAAAAACTTTAATTGCGTTGGACTATAATGGTAAACAGATTTTCAAAGAATTAGATGCGGATTGTCGTCAATCAGAAAAATTGCTTTTTGCGATTGATGAAATGCTAAAAAATGAAAAAATAACATTAAAAGAGGTTGGCAATTTTGCTTTAATTATAGGGCCAGGTTCTTTTACGGGATTAAGAATCGGAGCAGCGCTTATAAAGGGGTTCTGTGCAGGAGACCCATCTCATAAAGTGGTGTCTTTGCCAACTTTGGATTTAATTGCACATCAAGTAATTGAACAGTACAGTCCCGAAAACAATTTTACTTGTGTTATGAATGCCCAAAGTGGCAAGTTTTATGTGGCTTCTTATACTAAAAAGGGCAAAAGGCAAAACAATGAACATATTGAAACTGCAGGGGACATATTGAAAAACAAAGGAGCCAAATATTGCTTGCTGGAAGAGGGGTTTCTGCCTAATGCCGTGACAATTACTTGCCAAAGTTTGCTTTCTCTTGCATTGGAAAGAGAAAAAAAAGGAGATTTAATCACAGCAAAGGAGCTTGTGTTAAAATATATTCGTAAGTCATCTGCTGAAGAAAAAATTTTATAAAATTTTTCAAAAAACATAGTCATTTTGATAGACATATTTATATAATATGGTTATAATTGCATTAGGTTTGGAGGTGTTATGAGAAAACCAGAATATAAGCGTTGTCCTCGATGCGAACTTAATTTTATTAGAAAGAACGAAAAGCTCTGCTCTGTCTGTCAAGCGGAACTTTCAAATAAAGATGATTATCTTGATGATTTAGACCTTGAATTGTGCCCAATTTGTAAAACAAATTATATTCAACCTGATGAGATAATGTGTTCAACTTGCCTTAAAGAACATCAAACAGAAGATGGAGAGATAAATACGGATTGGACAAAATATATAGACCGTGATGAAGAAGACGATTATGTTGAACCTGATGAGGAAACAGGTGAAATGGCGTCTATACACGACATAGAAGATGAAGATATTCTAGATGGCGGTTTTGATAACGATATGGAGTTTGATGATGACGATGACCTCGATTTAGATGAAGATTTGGACGATGACCTTGAGTTTGATGAAGATGAAGATGAAGATATTGATGACGATGATGATGACGATGATGACTATGATGATGAAGATTAGAAGAATAAATTAATAAAAAACAATATAAAAAAACTCTCAATTAATTTGAGAGTTTTTTATTTAACGAATAATTTTATAAACTATTTTTTAGGCTCGTTTTTTTCTGCACTTTTTTCCTTATTATTAATTTTTGCTTTTTTTGTTAAGGACTTATTCTGTTTTGCAGTATTGGTTAAAGATTTTTTTCTGTTGTTAATTATTCGTTTCTCTATAGTCATTAGATATTCAGCAGTATTGATGTAGGCAAGGTGTTCGTTGAGTTCCTCGATTGTTTTTTGCAAGTGAGTTCTCTTTTGAGCAAACGATTTAAACTTTCTTTCTATTTCTTTTGTGACTTTTCCGGTTTCTCTAGCTTTTGCTATTGTTTGTTTGTTGTCGCTTTCCATATCTTCTATTTGCTTTTTAATTTGGTCAATTTTTTGATTTACATTTTTAATTTCTTCATCTCTAATTGCTTTTGCTTCATTTGCAAGCACATCTTGATATAGTGAAACTTCTCTGTTGTATTCGCCTTTGTCTTTTTTCTCTTTTTTGTTCCATTTGAATTTTTGCAAGAAATATAAAATTACTGCTAATATTATAGTAACACCAAAAATCAAAGATGGAATTAAAAGCCAAATGTAATCGTTATTATTGTCTGCTTCACTTGTGTCTGTTGTGGTTTCTTCCTCATCGGTTGTGTCTTCTTCTGTTGAAGTGTCAACTTGTGCCTTAAATATTGATTGATTATATGCTTTGTCATTTTCTGCCAGGTTGTATGTTTCTTCATCAATTTCTTTTAGTGCTATATCTGTAATATAAGCATAACCAGAGGTTTCTTCTCTGTCGCTAATAAGTTTAAAAACGAAATTAACTTCTTGTGCGGTGTCACTTGAATAGTAAATAGTGTATTGTTTCCAGCCATTATTGGATTTTAATTCGCTTATAAGGATATGGCTGTCGAACCCAACACTTGCTCCGTAAACAGCTTCTTGTTGGTTGCCATCATCATCGGTATAAGAGTATGAATCAGGTAAAGATGTTAAAAGTCTAAATGTTAAGGAGTAATACCCACTTTCCTTTAAACTTATAGGGAATTTGTAGGTGAGTGAATATGTTGATTTTCCTTCTGTTTCAATAACCAAAACATTTTGTGTCAGCGTGCCATCATCAATTGAATCGTGTCCTGCATAGCCGTATGAGTCATTACCTTCGCCTTTTATTATACCACCAAAACCAGTTCCACTTTCTACTTTTCCTGTGTACGCTGCGGCTTGTGAAAGAGTGTAATTGATTTCGTTCGTTGGATCGTTTGATAACATAAACCCTGACAGATTGATTTTATTTAAAGCACTATTAAATTGGGTTTCATCAGAGTCGAGCAGTTCAATATTATCTATGAAGGCATAGCCCTGAATTAAACTGTCTTGTGAGCCGAGTTCTATTGTCAGTTTGACAGTGTTTGTTACTTCACCGGCATTAATTATTGTTGAATAAGTTTTCCAACTGCCATTAGAAGAGATGTTTTTGTCATAAAGTAAAATTGTTCCATCTTCGCTTGCAAGTTTAATATTGATTTTGCTTGTTCCTAATGTTTTGTAACTAAAAGTTAAATTGTAATATGAGTAAAGTTCCTCCGCTGTTAAGCTAAAACTTGAAGATGTAACTGCTTGCCAATCTGGCGCTTCGTTATACATCATAAATATATTGTTGACATCTTGAGTCGAGCCAAAGTCGTTAGGAGAGCCTGGATTAGCAAGATTT
This sequence comes from uncultured Clostridia bacterium, assembly GCA_944380695.1. Lineage (GTDB taxonomy): Bacteria > Bacillota > Clostridia > Christensenellales > UBA1242 > Caccovivens. The sequence continues at coordinate 8,546 of CALWII010000035.1, forward strand.
AAAGCCCAAGTGTAACCAGCAGATTTATATTCATTAAAGTAGTCCTCATAAATGTTTATAATCCCAGCAACTTTTTCAGTGCTTGATGAAGAGGAAGAAAGTTCAAAGTTTTTTGCTTTAACAGGGAATGATAAGCTAGCATCTGCTTCGCCATTTGTGAAATAGCCATTTGTAATGCTTTGTTCGTTGTCTGTGGATGTTGAAAAATTAACATAATTGCCATCTGTCGAAAAATCTTCGTAATCAACAAGTTGTAGGGTTATGTTGTCAACGACAACTCCACCAATTGCTTTTTCTGTTTCTGTCCCTAACATAAGTGAAAGAGTTGCCTGTGAGTCATATCGGCTGTGTGCTTGAATATAAAAAGAAATTTCTGTGTAATTATTGTTAAATTGGTTTTTACCGTTTTCAGTTTCGGCAGTTGATGTTGCTGAACAAGGTGTGTAATTTTTTAAATATTCGAAATCAGATTTGATCTTTTCTGTCTCGTTGACTGCCACATAAAAGCTTCCTTTTTCTAGGTCGGTGAATTTGACTTTTAAGGTAACTTTGTAAAGACCGAGAGCTTTAATTTCAAACGGTAGTGATTTAACGCTAACACTACCTTCGGTTTTACTCCAAAGAGCCAAACTTAAACTATTTTGATATGTATAGTCAGTGCCTGGGTATGAAAGGCCGGTTATCTTTTCAAAGTTAGACTTGTTCATATTAATAATTTGAGCATCAGCCGAACCTGTTGAAGATTTTTCCCAAGCATAAAGTTTGTTCACATTTTCCTGTGATTGTGGATTTTCAAAATCAAAATTAAGTGATGAGGTGTCGATAACTTCGCTATTGTTAATTTGCGCAAGTTTGTAAGGTTTGTTTTGTTTATCTCTTAATTTTAAAGTGTCATAAAATTTGTTTTCTGAATATTGGAATCCTCTCACGTCATCGAAAAAGGCAACGCCGTTTGATGCGGTGTCATCAGTTCCGAGCCATAAATCAATTGTGATCTTTTGATTTTCATCACCCGTTTTGATATAAAAATATTCTGTGCTCCAAGCGTCACGAGAAGTAATGTTTTCACTTGCTAGCACAATTTCTTCACCATTTTCATCAACAAGGCCAGATATATAAACAGAGGCAAATTCGGTTGAATCATTAAAGGTTGCAGTTTTTACATTAACTGCAAATTCGTAGTAGCTGTTTGCAAAAAGTTGAATTTCGTTTGAGTAATAACCTTCTTTAATTTCTTGCGGTTGATAGTTTACTTTATTTGGCGAAGTAGAGGAAGAGTTTATCATTAATATTTTGTTGTCAGAACCTATTTTTCCAGGGTTGACTTTGAGATAGTATGGTTCAGAACAATAATTGTCAAATTGTGTGACGGTATCGATTATCATTGTTTTACCGCCTGTTGTACCGTAAAATCTTTTCCAACCGTTAGGGTCACCTTCATAATAAACAGAAGAGATGGAATTAAAATTTCCATTTGTTATTGAAACAGGTGAATATACATAATCGTTATCAAGAGCATTCAACGATGTGGCACTTGCTTGTGGAAGGAATGTCAAAGAAAGTGGCAACATCAAACTTGCAACACCGATTGCAAAAATTTTTAATTTAGAGTTGTTTGTTTTAGTCATAATTTTTCCTTTAATTTTATAATGTGGTTTGCCTTAAATGTAAATCTACCAAGTACGGATTAATCGTAAATTGAAGATTACATAAGTTCTTATGATATATTAATAATATCGTTATTTAGTATACAACAAAAATCATTAATAATCAAACACTTTTTGACAAGAATAAATAAATATGAGAAAAAAAATCAAAAAAACAGACAAGCGAACAAAACTTTTTGACAAAATTATGCTCATCATTCTTGGAGGAGTGATAGGTTTTTTATTTGTATTTTTTGGGGGAGGAGGGGGAATGATATGCGTCCCAACTCTTGAAAAAGCTTTAAAGCTAGACAATAAACACGCCCACGCCACAGCAATCGCAGTGATTTTTCCACTTTCACTTATCAGTTCGGCTATTTATGTATTTAAGGGAGCCATTGAATCTTTGCCACTGTTAACAATTGGTTTGGGAGTGGTTGCTGGCGGTATTATAGGTGCTATCGCTTTAAAAATTCTACCTTCAAAGTTGATAAGAATAATATTTTCATTGGTTATGCTTGCGGGCGGAGTAAGGATTTTATTATGACAATATTTTTGCAAATTTTGTTTGGTGTTATTGCTGGATTTTTTGGTGGAATGGGTATGGGTGGAGGTACTGTTCTTATTCCTCTTTTGACAATTTTTTTAGGTTTTGAACAGCAATTAAGTCAAGGCATAAACCTTTTGTCTTTTTTGGTTATGGCGGTAGTCTCATTATTAATTCACACTAAAAATGGTTTAGTTGTGACTAAAAATATATTTTGGTTGATTTTGGGCGGAGTAATATTTGCCGTTATAGGTTCGTTGCTGGCGACTATTTTGCCAAGCACCATTTTAAAAAAAATTTTTGGTGCATTTTTATGTGTTATAAGTATAACTGAAATTTTTAAAGTTATGATGAAGAAGAAAAAATAAACAAAAAAATCATTCTGTTCTTTTGAATTTTAAAGTAATTAAAATACCGAATTTTTAACAAATATAACTTTAAGGCAAAAAAAAATAACAAAAAAACAGTTTACAAAGTAAAGCGGTTATGTTATAATATCGCCAAGAGGTGATAGCGTGAAAATAAATCAAAAAAAATGTATAGGTTGTGGAACTTGTGTTTCAATTTGTCCGGTTGAAGCCATCAGTTTTGACAAAAATGGTAAGGCTAAAATCGACCAAAAAAAATGTATTCATTGTGGAGCTTGCGCATCAAGTTGTCCGGTAAGCGCTATTGATTGGGAATAAGAGAGAGGTTCGAATGGAAAAAATTGCAATTATTGAACTAGTAGATTCTGTTATAAGACTTTCTATTTTTAAAACTAAAAATGGTCATTATAGTTTGGTAAGCCGTGAAGAAGATGCGGTCAGTATTTTTAGTGATATAGCAGAAGAAAAATTGTTACGACCAAAAACAATTGTTGATGTTGTGAACATATTAAAAATTTACAGGAATGTTATTGAAGAAAATGGCGTTAAAAAAATTATTGCGGTTGCTGACAATATAATCTCAAAAGCAAGAAATCAAAGGGGATTTTTTGATGAAATTTTTAATAACACAGGAATAAATTTTTGCTTTTTAAACGAAGAAGAAATGGTAAAAAACATTTATGCATCTGTGACAAATTCGATTGATTTTTCAAAAGGTGGTATAGTTTTTATTGGCGCAAACGAAACACATTTAATTAAATACAATCGTCGTTCCACTCTTGGTTCGATTTGCATCCCTTATGGTTACGAGAACATTATTTCAGAATCGTCTAAAACATTTGCACAGATGAAAGATTTGTTTAAAGCAGAACTTGTCGCAAGAGACTTTAAATTTGATTTAGATTCAGCTATTGTCGGTGCGGGCAAGCCATTCATTAATTTAGGAAGAGTCGCAAAGAAAATAGACAAATATCCGTTGGATATAGATAACAATTATGATATAACAAATCAAACACAGGTTTCCGTTGTGAATTTTATAAACGGTTTGGATTTAGAGAGAATTAAAAAGGTAAAAGGGCTAGTAGATGATAGAACAGATACACTTTTCTCTGGATTAGCTATTATTTCTGCAATTTTTGAATTTCTTGGGACAGAAAAAATAACCATATCAACTGCGAATGTTTGCGATGGGATTGTGCTAAACTCAATTGCCAGTGACGGCTACGATAAAATGTCTGACCTTTTGACTAATTCATTTTTGAATTTGTATGAGTTTATCAAAGATGACACTTCAGTAAACACTCGTGTAGTAAATATGGCAGGAATTCTTTTTAAACAGTTAAAAGTTATGCACAAACTGCCTCGTTTGTATGTGAAACCATTGCGTGTGGCAGCGAGTATGTTTGATTTAGGTAAAAGTATTAATTTTAATGATTACGAGAAACACGGATTTTATGCTATCTTGAATTCAGGTGTATGTGGGGTTAGTCAAAAAGATTTGCTTTTGGCTTCATTTATATGTGAGTGTCAAATCGCAGATAATTTTAACCTTTCAAAATGGATGAAATATAAGGAGATCCTTACTGATGAGGATTTAGATGCTGTGCGCAAGTTAGGTGTTATTGTTCGATTGGCCGCTGCCCTTAACAGTTCAAACAAACTTGTGGTTACTGATATAATGTGTGATATTTTAGGTGATTCAATAATTATGAAGCTTGTCGTTAACAGCGACCCAACTTATGAAATAATGCAGGGTATGAAAGTAGCAAGAGACTATCGTAAATTTTTCAAGAGAAATCTACAACTCATTTAACAGGAGGCACTTTTATGCGGTTCAATTATGCGATAGAAATTGGTGGCACTAACACAGGTATATTTGTTCGTGGGCAAGGCTATGTTTTAAAAGAGCCGACTTTGGTCGCTGTTGAAAACAATTTAGATGGTTATAAGGTCAAAGCTGTTGGAAGCGAAGCTAAAAAACTTTTATGGAAGACTACTGATGAAATCGAAGTTTTCAACCCAGTGGCAAATGGAGTTATAGAAAATTTTGAATATGCTTTGATTATGTTAAAAGACTTTTTAAAAAAGGTTGAATACAAAAAAGGAGCGAATGTTGTTTGCTTAATACCGTGTGGACTATCAAAGGAAGATAAAATAAAGTATTATTCTTTGTTTGACAAATTGGGATTTAATGAAATACTGCTCATTCCTTCTGTGATTTGTTCTTTGGTTGGAATGGGGATTAATGTAGCTTCAGCAAAAGCTAATATGATTGTCGACATAGGTGGTGGTTCGACGGATATAGCAGTGGTCAACCTTGGTTCTATTCTTAAAGGCGTTACCCTAGGCATAGGGGGAAAAGCCATCGATATTGCAATAGCAAATTCCTTGGCGTTAGGTAATGACGGGATTTTAATTGGTCTTCCTACTGCCGAGCGTGTTAAAAATGAAATAGCGAGTTTATATAAAAATGACACATTGAATATGGAAGTTATGGGACTTGATATTGAGCTGAATGTTCCAAAATCAAAGATCATTTCTTGCAGAGAAATACGAAGGGTTGTTGAAGCTTATTTGGAAGAAGTCGTTCGCACTATTAATGTTACAATAAATTCTTTGCCACCTGAAATTTCGACTGATATTATTAAAAATGGAGTTATTTTTACAGGAGGAGTAAGTAAAATTACAGGTTTAGACGACTTTTTAAAAAGAAATTTAAATTATAATTTTACAATCTTTGATGACCCAGAAAATTCTGCTATTCTTGGCGCAGGAAAATTGTTAAATAATGACGCATTATTGAAAGCCGTGTCTGGAAATTAAAAAACCTTTATATCGACAAGAAAGAATAATTTTTCAACAAAATTATTCTTTCTTTTTTTTATATACTTTTGTAAAATTTTTTAGTGAAAAGGAGGAGCAATGGCAAGAAAAATTGTCTTAACCAGTGGAAAGGGCGGAGTTGGAAAGACTACGATTTGTGCCAATCTAGGCGTACAACTTGCGAGTCTGGGATTCAGAACTGTTCTGGTTGATGTTGATATGGGGCTTAATAATCTTGATGTCATTATGGGGTTAGAAAAAAAAATAGTTTTTGATATAACCGATGTTATAATGGGCAAATGTCGAGCTAAACAAGCACTTATAGAAGATACCAGATTTCAAAATTTGTTTTTATTGCCATCTGCTCATTATAGCGGAAGAACAAAAATACTAGGAGAACACATAAAAAGCGTATTAAATATGCTTGATTCATCATTTGATTACATTTTAATAGATTGCCCTGCGGGTGTTGATGCAGGTTTTCATAGAGCGGTTTTTTCTGCTAATGAAGCTATTGTCGTGGTAACTCCACATCTTTCAAGTTTAAGAGATGCCAGCAAAGTTATAGGGTTATTGAATGAATATGATATAACAAGCAAAGGGCTTGTCATCAACAGAATGCGAGGAGATTTGTTGGCTTGTGGAGAAATGCTTCGTGTGGAGGATGTCGTTCGTGCTATGCATCTGCCACTATATGGAGTTATACCAGAAGATGATGCGATTTCCACCTCAGGTTCTGTCGGGGGGTACTTGAATTCTGTAGATTCGGCTCGTGCATTTACATTGCTCTGTGAAAATATTCATTCCGGAACAAAAAAAATTTATGATTGTGAAATGAAATATAGGGGTTTAATGGGTTATTTTCGTAGAAATTTAAGAAAGAAGGTGTGATATGAACAGATTGGAATATATGTTGCAAAATGATAATAATTATGTTCCCGAAGAAGTTGTTATGCTTCTTAAAAGTGAGTTAAAAAAATTATTAAAAGAATTTTTTATAATTAGCTCTGACCCAAAAATTAGATTTGTGTCACATAATGGAATAAAATTTTTTATTGAGTTTGAGCCAGAACGAGTTCGCTCGATAGGGTATATTGCTAAATAAAATTATTTGTTTTGATTATTTTATTAAAAAAAATCGTTTTACAACGATTTTCTTAAAATTTACTCGAAATAAACCAGTCCATAACATTTCGGCCCGACATGTGAACCAACGACACACCCTATGTCACAAACAACTTGTTCTTTAGGAGATAAATCAAGCATAGTAGAATATTTGTTGACAAGTTTGTCTATCATTTCAGGACAATCAGAGTGCCCGAAATAAACTGGTAAAGTTTTATCTCTGTTCCTCGCTTTTGCGACCATATACATAAAGGCTTTTGCTTCTCCCATAACTTTTGCCTCGTTGGTCACTTTTCCGCCTGCGAGCGATATGATTGGCTTAACATTAAGCATAGAACCCATAACTGCACTTGCAGCTGAAAGTCTGCCACTAGCCTTTAAATATTTTAAATCGCCGATAACTGCGACAAGTTTTACTTTATTTATGAGGTCATCGAGCTTTTTTATTACGTGTGACAATTCGCTGTCTTTTTCTATAAATTTTGAAAGTTCAATTAGAATAGCCCCTTGTGCCCAAGTGGTAACTGTAGATTGGCGATAAGTAACATTTTGCATTTTCAATGCCTGTACGGCACCTTCTACTTGGTGTATAGTTGCAGTCATTTCAGAGGAAATTGTGAGTACAATGACGTGTATATCAGGTTTATTGACATAAGGAGCCATAATTTCTTCGAACAAGAATTGATTAGGCATACTTGTTTTTGGTATTAAGCCGGTTTCATAAATTTTTTTATAAAATTCGTCATTAGGCAAACCTTGCGGATAAATATTTTCTCCGAAACGCACTTCGATAGGAACTAAAGTAATATCATATTTTTCAGCTAAATCCTTTGGAATATCGCAGGACGCGTCGGCAATAAGTTTGTATTTCATTTTTCACCCCTTATCATATATAATAGGATTATAGCAAATCGCATCAAAAAATCAAAGCATTTTAATGTATTAAGTAATATTATAGTATTCAACTTTTTGTGGAAACAATAAATATAGTCAATAAAGATTATTTTTATTTGCCTGACAAAACAGCTCAAATTTATTGAAAAACGCTATTGTAAAGCAAAAAAATTTAGGTAAGAATAACAAATTTTTGATAGATCTATTATGTTATTATAATAGTAAATAATAAGTTGTTTAATGACGGAGATTTTTACTTGAACGAATTTAAGAAGCGAGCAAGGTATACGAAATAACTTTAATTTATATGGCTCCTGTTAAAAATTTATAAATAAAAAAGAGCAATTCATTCTTTTGATTGCTCTCACTTGGTGCAACGAGTGATAACGAATCCGAACCAAAAAGTGTTTATCGGACATGGTTATTTCGTGGTTAGATTTAAATTATAATATCTTGAATACCAACGGTTACTTTTCCGTCTTTATCAAAAACAACTGCCAACCCATGTTCTGGGTCATAACGATATTTACACATAATTGCCACTCGAGTCGGTTCTAAATAATGTTCTACAAAGATACACTCAGGTTTTATATAACTAAAAATATTATCTTTCTTTTGATTTTCATCATCGTCTAAAACATCATTTTTACAAAAATCTTCTACAACTTTTTTAGAATTTTTTATCCAATCAGGATTGTTTAGAAATTTCTCTAATGCTTGAATTTGATTTTTAGTAATGTGTTCACCTTCATATAAATTATATTCAATATTAAGCGAGAAATTTCTACCCCAAATTTCAATCTCTACATTTTTCTTTGGTTCTTTCTTCTTGAAAATGTCAAATAATCCCATATCATTAACTCCTGTAAATTCATTATAACACACTTTTATCAAAAGTGGTATAGTTTTTACAAAAAAAAGAGAGAAGATAAATACAAATCTTCTCTCTTGGTTAGCTGTTGCTTGTTAATTCTTTGTTTTTAGTGTCTAGCAAGGTGTAAACACTTTTGGCCGGTATAATCATCAATAAACTTTTAGCTTTTCACTTTTAGTTTTTAACTTCAAAACAAATACAAAATAGCGAAAAGTGAAGAATGAAAAGTTAAAAGTGAAAAATACCAAACAAAAAAAATCCTCACCATTACTGGTTCGGATTTGTTCTGTTTGGTGCCGCTGGTGGGAGTCGAACCCACATGAAGTTGCCCTCAACGGATTTTGAGTCAGTCGCGTCTGCCATTCCGCCACAGCGGCATTTTTTCTTAAATATTCTATCATATCAAAAAAAAATTTACAACTCTTTTTTAATAAAAAAAACAAATTATTATTTTTGAAATATATTAGTCTTTAATTTATGCTTTTGCCGTTAAATTGACATCACGATTATGTCATTATAGCGTCAAAATTCGACAATTTTGTAAAAAATTCGCAAAAACATAAAAATTTTTGGCATTAAGATTTGACTATTAAAATCTTCATATTTATAATTTTTTGTGTAAAACGCACGAACTTTACACCCTTTGCGCAGAGGTGTGTGATCGTCTGCGGAGTAGCTTATTCAATATTAGCATTATTTGTTTGTAATAAAAAAATTTAATAATAAATTTAATCTATTTTTAGGTTATAGAGTTTTTATTGCAAAAATAATAATTAAAAGGGGATTTGTATGCAAAATCATATTTGGGGCAAAACTTTGCTTTCGATTTATAGGTATTTAGATAGAGTAGCTGATGCTATCGACAGTCTTATTGAGAAGCAAGCAGTTCAAACTTCGTCTATGCTCGGCAATGATGCTCTTACACATAACACTCTTTCTTTGGCTAATAAAATCATTGATTTGTCAGAGCGTAAAGTAAAACTGATAAATATTAAACTTTTGACAGAAAAAGCCCTTTCTGTTATTGATGAAAAGGGCGCAAAAATTTTAATTATGAAATACTTTGACAACGCAAGTGTTGATGAGATTATGTCATCATTTTCTTTGTCAAGGAGAACTTATTTCCGCCGAATTGCCGAAATGGAAGCCGCATTTGAATTTGGGTGTAGTCGGTTTGGATTTCCTATGGAGCGACTTGACGACTATTTATCGACAGAAACTTGGATAATAAATTTAAAGCGCAGTTTTGAGAAGGGAGAAAAATTGTTATCAATAAAACCGTTTGAAAAAGAAAGAGTTTGTTTATAAATCATCTTCATTAAATTCATAATAATCTTTTTTCCGTGCGAAGCGTTTGCCGAGTTTACCTTTTTTTGACGGGCTTAATAACAAATATAATATAATTAAACACGGAAGACTTACAGACAAAACAATTATTGCAATGACAGTGTCGTTAAGACCCGATGGTTGATTTTCATTTTCAACATAAAATTTTAGGGGCTCTGTAATTTCGGGATAATATTCTGTGTTTTCCGGGAATTCATCGAACATATCACAATAGTATGAAAACACATATCCCGTTTTATTGCCCGAATCTGTTTCATATTTGCAGAAATACCATATATTTGTTGAGTGTTCTAAAATCTCTTCGCCGGTCTTTATTCCGTAGAGGGTGTAAACCCCTTCATAAGACAGTTTGCCAATAGCAGTGCTGGTTGTTTTAGGATGCTCGTATACCGTTAATCCATTGTCATTAAAATTCCTAAAAGTTTCTTGTGGATATGGTGATGAAGGAGTGCCTTGCATCGGAACGACTTCATCTTTTTTTACATAACCGAATAAGTCTAAATATTTTGCTTTGTAAAATTCATTTTCTTCTCCAATCAGCAAAACAAAATATGTTTCTGGAATTATAAACATATCACTGTCAGCGTTGGGAGATGAATAAAAATTTACAGCGGAAAGTACTTTCGCATAATATGTTAAGCTTTCTTCAGCACTCACTGTTGTTGAAGGTGTGGAAAAAAAAGTTAATAGTACAAATATTGCTAATATTTTTTTCATAGCCACATTTTACAATTCAATAATTATTTTTTAAAGGATTTTTCTGTCTATTAAGGGGGAGAGATGTCATATATAGAAGAAAGAATACAAATTGTTGATAGATATATTAATGATTTTTTACCAAACAAATTTTTGGCTTCTTATAATACCGGAGAAATTATACATCAAAAACAGCTTGATTTTCACAAGTGTAAAAAAAGAAACAGATGGGTTTTTGGCGGGAACAGAAGCGGAAAAAGTGAGTGCGGAGCCGTTGAAGTCGTATATATGGCCCGTGGTATTCATCCGTTTAGAGATAATAAAAAAAATGTAAGTGGTTGGGTTGTCAGTTTATCAAAACAGGTTCAACGAGATGTGGCCCAGCAGAAAATTTTACATTATCTTAACCCAGCTTGGATAAAAAAAATCGTAATGCAAAGTGGAAGCGAAGAATGCGCAGAAAGTGGAATTGTGGATTTTATTCTGGTAAAAAATATTTTTGGTGGATTAAGTAAAATTGGTTTTAAAAGTTGTGACCAAGGAAGAGAAAAATTTCAGGGAGCTTCATTAGATTTTGTTTGGTTTGATGAAGAACCACCTTTTGATATCTATCGAGAATGTCAAATGAGAGTTTTAGACCGACAAGGAGACATTTTTGGCACAATGACTCCTCTTAAAGGGTTGACTTGGGTTTATAATGAAATTTATCTTAATATTAACAATTCGCCAGAAGTGTGGTATGAGAATATACAGTGGGAAGATAATCCTTTTTTGTCTAAAGAAGAAATTCAACTGCTTTCTCAAAGCTTGTCTGCTGATGAATTAGAGTCTAGAAAATATGGAAAGTTTACTTTTCTTGGGGGACAAGTTTATAGCGAATTTAATGAAAATGTTCATATTATAGAACCGTTTGACATTCCTGTCGAATGGCAAGACAATATTTCAATTGACCCCGGACTAAACAATCCTCTTTCGGCCCACTTTTATGCGATTGATTATGATGGCAATGTTTTTGTTGTTGCCGAACATTTTGAAGCAAAAAAAGATGTCGCCTATCATTCCGCCAAAATTAAAGAGATTGCTAAAAAATTGAATTGGCATACCGCTTCGAATGGTATGTATACAGCATTAATAGATAGCGCTGCTTCACAAAGAACCCTCGCAAGTCAAAAAAGTGTTGTTGAGCTGTTTTATGATAACGACATTCTTGTTAACCCTAAAGTGAATAAAGATATGTTTGCTGGAATTTCTACTGTTAAAAGATATTTAAAAGATGGAGAAGGGAAGGCACATCTTTTTATTTTTAAAAATTGTGTGAATTTAATAAAGGAATTCAAATCTTATTTTTGGGGCGATGACGACCTTCCCATAAAAAAAGACGACCACGCTTTAGATGAGCTTCGTTATTATCTAATGAGTAAGCCCCAGCCACATCTACCAACAAAAGAAAAGAGCTTAATTGAACTTGAGAAAGAAAAATTAATTAGAAAATTAAGAAGAAAAAAAATCAATAATTTTATATAAATTGGCTATATTTCTTAAAAAAAA
>CALWII010000036.1 GCA_944380695.1 uncultured Clostridia bacterium
CCGACATCTGTCAAAAATTTCCAAACCTGCTTTGTGCCAAGCCACTGACTTCTTATGCCTTTCCAATCTTTGCTTGTCGCAATGTTTTTTGCGGTAGGGTTCATAAAAACTAAACACAAACCCGGATTCCTATCCTCTCCACCACCATACACAGAGTTACAGGTAGCACTACCAAATCTCTCTTGCAATTTGTCAAATTCTTTAATTAGCTCTTCCCTTGTCATTTATCGTCCTAACTCGTTATTTTCTTCTGATTTAGTTTTTTTCCCGTGGAGTTCTTGATCTATTCGTGCAAAATGTGTGTACCACCACTCGGTGTCACAACCGTCTATTGTATCATATCTTGAATATTGATTATTATTGTTAAAAATATTAATTCTCCTTTCTTCTTTTTCTGGTCTATAGAATAAACTTGAAAACAATTTGGACAAAACTCCTAACGAAAAAAGACAAAAACCGAAAATCCCAAAACCATCGGCTGTTTTTTGTTGTTTTAGTATCTTTTTCGTTTGAAGTTTGTCATCTTCATTTCCATTTTCATTTATAATATTGATTTTGTTATCTAAAGAATTGGTCTCCTCAAGTTTTTTTGTAAATTCTTTCGTGCTTATTGCACCTTTCATATAAGTGTCCCAAAGAGATTCTTCTCTATCTTGTAAGATTTCAACATATCCAGAATTTTTTTGATATGCTTCGTCAACATAAGCCTGCGCTTCCTTCGATTTAACACCAGAAGCGATAAACGAGCCAAACACCACGCCAGTGCCAACAAGAGTTAAGAGAATTGGACTTTTTAATATTTTTTTCCACATTTTATTTTTTCCCCTTTAAAATTTTTTACACTTTGTAATATTATATCAATATTGCTGTTTTTAACAAAACGAATCATCATAACTATTTTTTTTAAAATTTTCCAATTTTATCTTTTTTGAAATGTATCAAAACTTTCGTTGGTCTTTTCTTCGTCCTGCGAACTAACAATAACACCTTCATCCTTATCTGCTTCTTGGGATTCTTCGGAACTGTCAGCATTATAACCCAAATCACAATGCCCTGCAAATAATTTTGCTCTGCCTCGCTTCTGTCTTACCTTACCACTAGCAGACCTATTTTGTTACCTCTTTAAATCAAAATCTTGTTGCACTATCATTATAGTTCATAAAATAGCCGTTGTCAATACTCATCTTTAAAACCTATTAAAAATATTAATTAAATAGAAACGCATCTACATAATAAGAATACTGTTTTGTCTTATAAAAAAATTTCAACAAATAACGCCTTAAATAAATTAAACTATCGCAAAATTTATAATAAAATCGCCGAAAATCAGATATTATAATCTATTTTTTGCCTGTTCTGCATTTGAAAATATAGCAAGATTGTTTGGCGATTTAAAGATTTATATAGTATAATTAATTAAATGAAAAAAGATGGTATTAAATCAAAATTTCCGCTAGGAGTTGTGGCAATAATAATTTTAATTTTTGCTTTTCTTTTTTTAATTAACTATAATTTTAGCGGAGCAAATACATCTGACAATTCTGATGAATATCAAATAACAAAATTAGATATATTGGCGACTGTCAACGAAAATAATTCTATTGACATCATTGAAACATATAATGTTGATTTTTATGTTTCAAGTCACGGCATATACAGAACTTTAAACAAATATGAACAAATAAGCTATGTCGACAACGGCAACCCAAAATATGAGAGATATGAAATTTCATTATCAAATATCGATTGCTCAACCTATTACTCTGTAAGTGAAAACTCAAATGGATATTACATCAAAATAGGCGATCCAAAATCTTACGCATCTAATCAAGAAAGCTACACATTAAGCTATACTATCAATCTAGGAGATGACAAAATTACAAGCTTTGACCAACTATACTATAATTTTGTAGGAACGGGTTGGGACACCAAAATCTCAAACATAAGTTTAAGCGTTAAATTCGAAAAAACGATAACTGATCGCGAAATCTATATTTATATTGGCACTGAAAATGAAGATATGACCGAAACAATTATGATTAACAACAATCAATTTTATTATCAATACGATGGCACATTACCTGCACATAAGGGGTTGACGGTTAGAACAATATTAGATGAGGGATATTTTGAAACCGTAAAACAATCACATTTAACCGACTATTTGCTTTTAGGGATAAGCGTAGCAATAGTTCTTATAGCGACAATCATATTTTTTACGCAAAACAATAAAAGCAAAGTAATACCAATTGTTGAGTTTTCGGCACCTGACGGAATAACGCCGGCAGATGCTGGGTATATAATCGACAAAAAGATTGACCGAGGCGAAATTTCTGCGATAATCGTTTATTGGGCGAGTAAAGGCTATTTGCAAATAAAAGAATCCGAAGGCAAAACCATATTAATTAAAATAAAAGATGCAGATGACAATATGAAAGGTTATGAAAAAGCCATATTTAACACAATGTTTCCAGTCGATAAAAAAGAGTACGACATTTCAAGCGAAAATATAAAGGTGGCACAAGAAATCAACAATGCAAAAGCTCCTATTACTGCGGAAAACGAGAAATTCTTTTCCAAAAAAATTAGCACATTAAAAATTTTATTCATAGCTGTTTTTTCTATTTTATTTGCAATAATAACTTACTTTACAAGCCGACAAGTTTTACTTATTGAAATTGGAGTTTTGGACAGCATTTTAATTGGTACAGGAGTTTTTCTAGGAGCTTATTTAATATATTATGCGTTTTCACGCAAACTGACGATGCGTCCTTTCAGCTTTTTTATGACACTATTTTTTGGCTTTTTGGTTTTGCTTACTGCCTATATTACTATAGCTTATTTTACTTTTAACCCATATTCAAATCCACTTTTTAACACGATAACTCTCCCTATGTTATTGTTAACATTATTGCTTTTCGCCATTTTGTTTAACGAACGCATTGAAGGAAAAAACAAGGAAATTGGAAAAATTTTGGGATTAAGAAGATTTATTCTTATAACAGAAAAAGACAGGATTAAAAAACTTGCTAACGAAAATCCAAGTTTATTTTACGACATTCTTCCCTACGCCTATGTTTTAGGAATAAGCGGTCAATGGATAGACAAGTTTAAAGATATTGAATTGTCAACTCCTAGCTGGTACTTGAGCGACCAAAATATTGTATCAATATATATTGGTATGAGACTTTTAACATCAATAAACACCCTAAACTTTGTTATGGTAAAACTTTTGGGAACAACTTTGGGCAAGATAATTGTTGCCGGAAAAATTATTGGTTCGATAGGCGGAGGCTTTGGTAAAGGTGGTGGGCATAGTGGCGGAGGCCTTGGCGGTGGCGGAGGCGGACGCTGGTGATAATTAGTGATTTATAAGCCCAACAGAAAAACAAGGTGCAAAACGCACCTTGTTTTATTTTAATTTCAATTGCCAAAGATTTTAAAAATATATATAATTAGAACTCTATGATAAATGGTTATTTTCACTTTATATTTGAAAATCTATTTAATAATTACTTCTATAATTTAGAAATGATTTTAATATAAACTGTTCAATTAAAATATCAAAATGTTTTTTTAAAGCACCCTCTTAATTACATACTAAACAGCTACTCGATTTGTGTGAAGACCACTTTCCCTAACAACCAACTATTGAAAAAGCCCTCCATTTCAACACCTGAATTTTTTTCAAAAATGGCTATAAAATCAGCAGAAGTCGAATTTTTAAAAGCCATATCTTTGTAATAATGACGAAGACAGGAAAAAAACTTTTTATCCCCTATTTG
>CALWII010000037.1 GCA_944380695.1 uncultured Clostridia bacterium
TTTTTTTTGCAATTAAGAGAGTTAGGTGTAAAAAGAGAAACATAGACGATTTTTTTGTCTATGTTTCTCTTTAATATTCTGCTAGTTTCAAAAGTAAGTGACTAAAGTGGTTTTTTTATTAATTAAAAATGGCTTTAAAGCTGTTTCCAAATTTAAAAGCAGGAACTTTTGTTGCAGCAATTTTAACTTTTTGTTTTGTCATAGGATTAATACCAACTCTAGCTGCTTTTTTCTTGATTTCATAGCTACCGAAACCAGCTATAGCAATTTTGTCTCCTTTTTTAAGTGTGTAAACGATTGTTGCCACCATTGCCTCAAAAGCGATACCAGCATCCTTTTGAGTGAAGTTTGCTTTTTCAGCAAAAGCTTTGATAAATTCAGCTTTATTCATAATATTTTCTCCCTTTTTTATTTTTGCATATCAAATGCTAGTAAGATTTTAACATAATTTAGCATTTAAGCAAAACGATTTTACCCTTTTTCACTGTAAAATAAACTGATATTACGCATTTTTTTATTTTAAAATGTTATCTTGAAAAATAATTTTCAAGTTCATTCCAATAGAATTCAAAGATTGAAACTGTTTTAATCCAAAGTCTTTGCGCATCAGAGGCATTTTGTGCATCTTTTAAGATTATTTCCACAACGCCTTGTATATTTTCTATATTAGCCACCCCTCGAACACGACTATCTGATGATTTTGCACGATTGTCCCCCATATAAAACACGCTGTCTTCTGGCACTTGATAATACCAAGTGTCGCCTATTTTTACAGTATTGTCGCTGTTTTGAAGTATAAAATTTGTATAAAATTCTCTTTCATATTCGACCCCATCTACATAAACAACTGACGAAAAAGAGCCAGAATAAGTCCATTCATAATAACTTTTTATATAATCTTCTTGCAACATTTTGGGAGTCAACTCCCCTTCTTGCTGTATGTAGACGTGAAAAAAACCATCCTCGCCCTTTTCTGTCGCTCGTTTTATAGTAATAAGGTCGCCCTCAAAAGCAATGGCCCTCTTTATTAAAGAAATGTCTGTTATACTGCCATCTTCGACATTAATTTCCTTGCTTGTAAGTGTTATAATATCAAAATGTTCTGGTTGTTTATTTTTGTGAATATAAACCCAATCATAACAATCATCTCCATCGATGGCCTGCACATTCAAAGTGTTTTGCATACTTATTCCATCAACGGTGGAAAGAGTGTAAGTAGATATGAAATAAAAATACCACATCATATAAGAAGCAAACAAAACAAAATAAATTAGAAAGAGCCAAAAGATTATTTTTGGATATTTTCTAACACTTCTCTCAATAAATTCCTCACCTCGTTGAGTTTTTCTTGTTTTCTTCGCGAGCATCTCTCTCCTTTTTGGAAAATCTGCATCCACAATAGTCTTGTCTATAAAGACCATACTCCTTTGATAATCTTATGCTTTCCAAATAGCCGTTTTGCTTTTTAAAATTTTCAGGAAGAAATTCAATTTTTTCTTTTTGAGCGGCTTGTTCTCCAACATAATTTATCAGTATGGAGTTTTTGTAAGGGCTAACAGACAGTGTGGTTGCAAAAATATCAAATCCAAGTTCTTTCGCCATTTTGGCGGTTTCATTAAGACGCATTTCAAAACAAATCCTGCATCTTTCTCCACCTTCTTTTGAATTTTCGTGCCCTTTGACTAAATTCAAAAATTCATCTTCATCATATCTGCCCTCGATGACCTGAATTCCTTTTATTTTAGCATATCTTTTTTGCTCTCCCAAGCGTTTTTCGTATTCTTGAAAAGGAAAAATATTTGGATTAAAGTAGAAAATTGTCAGATCGTACTTTTCTGCCAAAGCTTTTATAACATAAGTGGAGCAAGGTCCACAACAGGAATGTAATAATAACTTTTTCATTTTATAGCCCTCAACAAATTAACAAGCGACTCAAAGGCTGGGCTGTTTTGTTTTGTCTGCGAATAATTTTCCCCAAATGTGTCCACTCCTGATAAAAAGCTATAAAGTGTCCCTCTAATTTCCAAAAACGCTTGTGCCAAAAAAGTGTCTTTCCCTATTACATATATAGGACAGACCCTTTCACCAATTTTAAGATTATATTTTTTTTTCATTTGAAGATTTTGGGTGACATTTGAATAGTCTTTTATCATCTTATCATAGGTTTCCAAACTTTCTTTAGCTTCAAGGACGGTAATAACAGAACCGCAGGGAGAAAGAAGATTGCACACGAATCTTAAATTTTGATCGTTGTTTAAAGAGTATTTTTCTTTTAAAAGTTTGTACCCTTTTGGTAAGGAAAAGTTCAATAAGCTCATAAAATGATTTTATCAAAGTCGAAAAAAAAAGTCAATATAATCACAAATACTCAACTGCATACATCATAACATCATTAACAGAGCGTTCAATCAGTGTGTAAAGTAAAATTTTCCCATCTCTTCTGTAATTGACAAGACCTTGGTCTTTTAGTATTTTTAATTGGTGCGAAACAGTGGTTTGGTTTATTCCTAACAGAGTTGATATATCACCTACACACATATCACAAAGCGATAAACAAGAAATAATTTTTAATCTTGTAAAATCTGAAAAATTTTGAAAATAATCGGCAAGCCGAGCGACTTCTGAATCACTCGGCAAGAAAGATAAAATCTCACTTTTTCTTCTTTCTGTAAGCATAAGAAATCTATCCATATTTTCTCCTTATTTTGTGTCAAAACGCCTTATCAAAGCATATATAACTGCGTAACGATGATTTATCGCTTGAGTAAAAATTTATAGCAAAAGAATTTGTGTAAAAATTATCATACACAAAATCATAATAAGCAAACTAAAATTTTGATTAATTTTGACAGTTTTTAATTTTTTTTGTAAATGGAGGTTTATTTATGTATTCACAAGATGTTTTGCTGGTTTTATTATTATCTATATTTGCCAATGCAACTGATACGAATTTAAACACCAACACTAATTTTTTGTTACTTCTTCTGTTAGTTCTCTCTAGCAATAATGGAAATTGTGGCTGTTCAAACACTTGCCCTTCTCAATGCTACGGCAGAATTTTTTAAAATTATTTTTACAAAATTTTTATGTGCAAAATTAATTATCCTATTTTTTTTGATTATTAATCAATATTTTTTTAATTTAAAAACTTTATAATTTTTGTTTTATTTTTTTAAAACCAGAATATAAAGTTTTTTTTGATAAAAAAAATTTTTTTTATTTTTTGAAAAATATGTAAAATTGTTTGGTATATAATATTTTTTATGCTAATATTGTCGTGTAAAAAGATTTGAATATATTTTTTCTTTTTACAAATATTAAAAAAAACTGATGACAACATTTTGGGACAGTTTTTGTTTGTTGGAGGTTATGAAAGTATGAATATTATTTCTTTATTAGCTGCAGGTTGGAGTGGCTACACATGGCTAGCCGAATATAGTTGGTTAAAATCATTATTTAGTGTACTCGAACCATTACTTTACGCAATTATGGCAGTTGCAAGTGCCGCAGGTGCTATTTACGCTGTAATTTTGGGAATCAACCTCGCAAGAGCCGAAGATCAATCAAAGCGTGACGAGGCAAAAAAGCGTATTATCACAACAGTAATAGCAGTTGCCGTTACAATCGCATTGGTGCTATTCTTTAACTTATTATTGCCAGAAATTTTAAATTCTTTAGGCTTCACTAAAAATGCTTCAAGTATTGTTAAACCTCCAGCTTCACCAGGCGACACTTCAACCAACGGTTAAAATTTACAATTTTAAAAAGATGGTATTCCATCTTTTTTTTATATGTAAAATATTAAATTGATAAATGAAATTTAAAGGTTTAATGAAGTATAATCTAAATTACATTTTTATTTAATAAAGTATATATTGAAAAATATAAATATTTTTTAAATTTATTGATAAATTAATTGCTAAAAAAAATTTTTTATGCTAGTATATATAATATGAAAATTACATAAAACATATTTTTATTTTTATTTTAATTTTATAGTGGAGGTAATATAATGAATATTCTTTCTTTATTAGCAGTAGGCTGGAGCGGATACAAATGGAGTGGGGAATATGAATGGGTGGGCTCATTATTTAAAGTGCTTGAACCTTTACTTTATGCAATTATGGCAGTTGCAAGTGCCGCAGGTGCTATTTATGCTGTAATTTTGGGAATCAACCTCGCAAGAGCTGAAGACCAATCAAAGCGTGACGAGGCAAAAAAGCGCATTATTACAACAGTAATCGCAGTCGCCGTTACAATCGCATTGGTGCTTTTCTTTAACCTATTATTACCAGAAATCTTAAGCGCTTTAAAGTTCACAGAATCTGACGAGGTTACAATTATTGTTACCGATCCAAACAAAAAAACATAAATGCATATTTGTTGTTAAGTAGATTGTTCTTGGTATGTTAATTTT
>CALWII010000038.1 GCA_944380695.1 uncultured Clostridia bacterium
GGAAGATGTTGTTGCCGGTTCGTCAAGCGAGCTTTCGTGTGACGGTCCAATAAGACCACCTTATGTTGCCTATTTTCAAGGTGGTTTAACATACGAGCATATTAAAATGGTTGCCGAAAAAATATTAGAAATTTTGTAAAGTAAGTATTTTGCGAAAAGTGTTCTTTTTTGTCATATAAATTAGTAAACTAGGTTATGGCAAAAATTAAAACGCAATCAAAAATATCAAAGTTAAAATTAGACATTGCAACAAAATTTTCAGAAAACAAAATAAGAATTATAATACTTTCTTTAATAGTTTTTGCTTGTTTTATTACAGGTATAATACTATATTCATCAAATCCATATTATTTCCCAGGTGATGAATATTTGCTGTCGTTTAATGGGGCAGGAAATGGATTCAGCGCCTTTTTTTCTAGAACATTTTCATTACTTGTTGTAAGCGGTCTTATATTTGTTTTTTCATTAACCAAATGGACTTTTCCAATAGGAGTTTCAATAATCGGTTTTAGGGGCTATTTGCTCGGATTTAACATCAGCGCACTTTGTTCGAGTTTTGGTATGTCAGGTTTACTCGATGCTGTATTGATCATCTTACCAATACAACTCTGTATTCTTTTAGCATTTATATTTATGTTTGTTTTTTTTACAAAAACTCGATTATATGCTTGCGGTTACGGAAGAAACAACCGTTTAAAAACTTTTAGTATTTTTTTTGGGATTTTGATTTTATTGAATATTGCCGAAACTTGCTTGCTTTTTATTTTTTCTTCAAATGTCATTTTAGTCATATAAAATTAAAAAGTCGTTTTTCTGTTTGCAATGTTTAGTATAAAATTTTCTTTTTCGAAAAAACTATTTTTGAAAAAGGAGTTAATATGAAGAAACTTTCTATATTTAGTATCATTTCTGTCATAATTTTAGCTATATGTTGTAATCAGTTCCCAATAGCAACTGTTTATGCGAGTGAGCAAGACCTTTCATCAAAATCAGCCTGCCTTGTTGACTATGCAACAAAAGAAGTCTTATTTGAAAAAAATTCTCATTCAAAAATGCCTATTGCAAGTATGGTTAAAATGATGACTATTTTGCTAACAATAGAGGATATCGATGCAGGAAATATCACATTAGACGAAATGATAACAACAAGTGAAAATGCTTCTGGTATGGGTGGGTCACAAGTGTTTATAGACCCTTATGTTGAATATAGTGTTGAAGATTTATTAAAAAGCGTTATTGTTGCTTCTGCAAACGATGCGAGCGTTGCTTTAGCTGAACACATAAGCGGTTCGGAGTCAAATTTCGTTAAACGAATGAATAAGCGTGCAAAAGAACTCGGTATGAATGATACAAACTATGTTAATTGCACAGGTCTTCCTGCGGCTGAGGGTTATTCATCAGCTTATGACTGCGCAATTATTTTAAGAGAATTAACTTCACACAATATTTATCACAATTACAGCTCTATTTGGATGGATGATTTGGTTCATCCTTCTGGGAGAAAAACGGGTTTAACCAACACTAACAGACTAATAAGATATTATGAAGGTTGTGATGGCGGTAAAACCGGTTCTACAAACGAAGCTGGCTGTTGTTTGTCCGCAACTGCAAAAAGAGGAGATATGCGACTTTTATCTGTTATAATTGGGGCAAAGGACAGTCAAACAAGATTTAATGAATGCGCAAAATTGTTTAATTTTGGATTTTCAAACTTTGAAAACATTCTTATTATAGACTCAAATTCTAAATTAGGAGAATTAAATGTAAGCAAAGGGAAATTACCAACAGTCGATGCTTATCCTTGTGAAGACTTTTACGCTCTTGTCAAAAAAAATGAAGACAATCCATATTCTACTAGTTTGCAATTGCCGGATATCATTAAAGCTCCATTAAAAGCCAATGAATGCATAGGTAAAATAATCGTTTCGAAAAATGGTGTCATAATAAAAGAGATAAGTGTCGTCACAAATCAAGAAGTTGAAAAAATGAGCTTCACAGATACTTTAAGAAAAATTGGACAAAATTGGTAAAAAAAAGCCCGTAAAAATACGGGTTTTTTCTTTGAAAAATTTAACTTCTTTGCTATAATTAAAATGTTTTGATGTAATAAAGGTGATATGGAAAACGAACAATTAAATTTTCTTGATGACAGAGTTCGATTTAAGTTAGAAAATTTCGAGGGACCGCTCGATCTTTTATTGCACCTTATAAAATCCGCCAAATTGGATATTATGGAAGTTAAACTTGCCGATGTTACAGAGCAATACCTAGAATATATGCAAGATTTGTCTTCAATAGATATGGAAAGAGCAAGCGAGTTTATTACCGTTGCAGCAACATTAGTCGAAATAAAATCAAAACATTTACTTCCTGTTTTGCAAGAAGATGACGAAGATCAAGAAGAAGACAGCGAGGCTTTATTACTTAAACGCCTTAAAGAGTATGAACTGTTCAAAGAAATCGGAGTATCGTTAAAAGATAGAGAAGATATAAATAAATTTTATCGTTCGCCAGGTGAGGAAACAGAAAAAGTTAAAATAATTGTCAAAGATATGGTTTTAGACAAGCTCCTCGATGCTTTTGCAGGATTATTAGCTAAACAAAGTTTAAGGGAAAAGGTCGCGCCTGCGCCAAAGAAAATTTTAAAAGACCGTTTTACCGTCGCTGAAAAAATAATCTCAATAAGAGATTACGCAAGACTTCATAAGCGTTTTGAATTCGAAGATTTATTTGAAAGCGATATGACTAAAAGCGAAATGATAAATATATTTTTGGCACTACTAGACCTTTTAAAATTGCAATCAATTAGAGTTGAGCAGGCTGGTATTTTTGACCAAATACACATTATTTCAAATGAGGTGGTTTAATGGGAACTATTGATACAACTTATAACTTAAAAGAAGTTTTGCGTGCTGTTCTTTTTGTGGCAGGTGAAGGAATTGAAAAGAATTATCTAGCTGAAAAGCTTCAAGTCAGTGAGAAAGACATAGATAAAGCACTTGTTGAAATTGAAAAAGAATTGTCAGGTGAATGTGGAATACATCTTATTCGTTATAAAAACAAAGTACAATTTTCTTCCAATCCCAACTATGCCAATTATGTGTCAGATGTTCTAAGCCCTGTTCGTGAAAAATCATTGACAAGAGCTGCTTTGGAAACGCTTGCCATTATTGCTTATAAACAGCCTGTAACTAAACTTGAAATCGAGGACATAAGGCGAGTGAATTGTGATTACGCCACCCAAGCTTTGTTAGATCAAAATATGATTGAAATTGTTGGAAGAAAAGATGCTGTAGGCAGACCGTTGATGTTTGGAACAACTGATGCGTTTTTGAAACGCTTTAACATTGAATCAGTTGATGCATTACCAGATTACGAACAACTTATGCAACGAATTAAGGTGTTGCACGATGACGAAGAACCAACCAACGATTCGTTATTTAAAAATGTTGAAGACTTTCATTTTGAAGATGAAAGTCTCAATGAACAGCAAGAGGGCTAATTTTTTTAGCAAAAAATTTCTAATTTCGCCGTTTTTCTCATATATTAAAATTATGAAAGTAAATATCAAACATAATTTTTCTTTAAGAAAAGCGGTTTTTTTGTTGATTCTATCAGACATAACAGCATTAATTGTTCTTGTGGTGATGTATTTATGCGGTTATTAAAAAAAATACCAATTCATCCAAGTTTTTATCTAGTTTTTTTATGGTTTATGATAACTGGACAAACCATTACTTTTTTGAGTTTTCTATTTTGCTTGTTAATTCACGAATTAGGTCACTATATAATTGCAAAAAAATTAAAATACAAGCTTTCCAATTTTTACTTAGCCCCGTATGGCGCCGCATTAAACTATAAGGAAAGTTGTTTTTTACCAAAAGATGAAGTTATAATAGCTCTTGCAGGTCCTTTATCTAACATTTTTTTTAGCGTTTTAATCATTGCATTATGGTGGATTTATCCTTCTTCATTTTCATCAAGTTATGAACTTGTAACAACCGGTTTAGCTTTAGCGATTTTTAACTTAATTCCAGCTTATCCACTCGACGGCGGGAGAATATTGGTAGGTGCATTGAGCGAAAAAATTTCAAGAAAAAAAGCACTTAAACTCGCTGTTATTTTTAATCTGTTGTTCTCCTGCGTCTTTTTAATATTATTTCTCGTTACTTGTTTTATAAATTACAATCCAACTTTTGCACTATTTTCAGTGTTTTTACTTGCTGGAATTTGGGATTGCAATTTTGAAGGTAAGTATCAACAACTAAATATTTACAATAAAAAAATAAAAAATCTTTCAAGTGTAAAACTTATATATGTTTTGCCAACCTCAACATTAGGTGAAATGTTTAAAGCTATCGACACAACAAAATTGACGGTTTTTTTGATATGTTTAGATAACGGCAAAACACTTATTTTAACTGAAAAAAAAGTGCTTTCATTGTGTATGAAGCACTCAATAAAATCATCAATTCAAACCGTTCTTTTTAATTAAGATAGGGGATTAGCGTTTGTATATTTGATTTTTGAAAATTTTTTAGTTTTTCTAATATTTCATCTAATTCACGAGAAATATCTCGGTGATCAGCGGCGTCTTTTATGCAGGTTAAGTAACCCATAAATGTATCAAGAAGAAGCATTTCAGCAATTTTACGATTTGATTTGTCAGTAATTGTTGACATATTTACGCCCATCCACATTTTTACTTTCTCAAACCAACTATTATCTTTGATTCCTTTTATATCTTCGCTTTTGGCATACACTTCGCACTCTTTTGAAAGCGAATAATATTTGTCTTGCATCTCTGCAACAAGGTTTTTAAATCCATCATCTTGAATTTTGGGCAGAATATCCTCTATCGCCTGTAATCCAGCATTTATGTTTTGATAAATTGCATTTACATAATCTTGCAATAACTCTGTTTTTTCCATAATTCCTCCTTAATCATCTAGTTTTATCAAAAAAAAGTTTTGTATTCAAACACGCATACATTTTTTTTATTTTCTCAAAATATTAAAGAGGTAAGAATGAAAACATCAACAAAAATTTTCATAGTTTTATTCATTTTAACATTAATACCAAGCATCGTTTTGTTTAACTGGATTATAGAAGGAATAAATTTTTCTGGAACTTCTTTCTATTATGTTTTTAATGCTTACAACATATCAGGTATAATTCTATTTTTTTTCAACACTCTGCTGGGGATGGTGTTATATGTAAGATTTTTAAGGTCACTCAAAATTTCCAGAGCAATTTTTTTTGCAACTGTACCGCCAACGCTAAATTATGCAATACTGCTATTTTTGATAGCAAGTGCATTGACGCTTGACGGTGAAATAGCCTTATTTTTCAGGAATATTTTAAAAATTAATTCTTTGTATAACGCACTGCTTTGGGCAATTTTAATTACACTTGTCTATCTGATTATTATTTTTTTAACTTTTGCAATAATTTGCAAGCCAGTACAGAAGATGGAAAAAATAGCGTATAGATTAAGTGACGGGCGAGTAAGAGAAGAGAATTTTAATATAGGAAAATCAAAACAATTTAAAAATATAGAAGCTTCGCTAGAAAAAATAAATTACAACTATAAAGAAAAAGATAATGTCGCAAAGCAGACTGATTTGGAAGCACAAAAGTTTATTCCCAAACAATTTTTAAAGTTTTTAGGTAAAAATTCAATTTCCGAACTAGAACTAGGAAATCAAGTTCAAAAAAGAGCTACCACTTTATTTTGCGATATCGTTAGCTCAACGAAAGTTAGTTCGTCTTTGTCGCTTGAAGAAAATTTTAATTTTATAAACTCTTATTTAAGTCTCGTTTCACCAATTATTCGCAAATATGATGGGTTCGTTGACAAATATATGGGGGACAGTATTCTTGCAGTTTTTTCTAGAACAGAAAAAGCTTTGGAATGTGCAACAAATATATGCAGAGCAGTTGAAATAAAGAATAAAAATCAAAACGACTTACCCCATGTTGATGTGCGAATATCTATAAATACTGGCGAACTTATATTCGGAATTATTGGTGAGGAGGAAAGAAAAAGCCCTACAATTATTTCCGATGTAGTTAATCTTGCTTCTAAAATGCAAGAAATAAATGTTTTAATGGGGACAAGAGTAATTTTTTCCAAAGAAACATTAAATGAACTCCCAACCAAATATCAATTTGCTTACAGATATATCGGTTTAATAACAATTAATGGGGGAGAAAGAACATCTCTTTTTGAAAATTTGGAAGTTTATCCGAGAAGAAAAAAAGAAAGATTGATGCACTTAAAACATACCTTTGAAGAAGGCGTAAGAAATTATAATGAGGGTAAATTTGAACGGGCAAGACTTGACTTTAAAGATGTTTTAAAATATGTTTCTGATGATAAAGCTTCTTATGTTTATTTTAATAAAGCTTGTGATAAAATGGAAGATAATATTTCTTGACAAAAAACTTATTTATCAGTAAAATTAAATTATGTCTATTTTAGGTCGTGACACAAAAAAATGCCCAAGATGTGAAGCCAAATGTTTGCAAGGTCAATTAAAATGTCCTGTTTGTGGCTTAATTTTTTCTCGTGTTGAACAGGCAACTAATCAAGCTGCATGGGAAAGACTAAAAAATAACGAAAAAGAAGCTGTTTTATATGTAAAACAAGTCCCAAAAGATAAAAAAAAGTGGAAGCTAATTCTTTATACTGTCCTTCTTGGACTGGTAGGCGGTGAGTATTTTTATGTTAGACGATGGCAGAGAGGTTTGTTTTACATTTTAGGTTTCATTCTTCTTTTTGCTTCAGTCATTTTTAACTCTTATCTAATTGGAGTTTGGGATGGAAATTTAATTAATGTGTTCGCATTTTTTATAGGCATATACGGTATAGCTTGGATTATGGATATCATTAATGTTTGCTTGGGTAAGTTTAAAATACCCGTTTCTCTTCCAAAAGAGCAGGAGAATGATTTATGAGAATTGCTGTTGGTATAAGTGGTGGAGTTGATTCATCTGTCGCCGCATACCTGTTGAAAAAACAAGGGCACGATGTTATCGGGCTTTTTATGGTCAATTGGGAAGAAAAAGATGGCTCGTGTACAGCAGAAGCAGATTTTGAAGATGTAAAACGGGTTTGCACAAAAATAGGCATACCTTATTTTTCTGTGAATTATGCAAAGGAATATTACGAAAGAGTTTTTAAATATTTTTTGACTGAATATAAAAATGGCAGAACTCCAAATCCAGATGTCCTTTGTAATAGAGAGATTAAATTTGGTCCATTTCTAGAACAGGCAAAAAAACTTGGAGCAGATATGATTGCGACTGGTCATTATGCAAAAAAATTAGAAAAAAACGGAAAATTTTATCTTGCCAAAGCACTCGATGAAAACAAAGATCAATCATATTTTTTAAATCAACTCTCCCAAAAACAGCTTGCGAGTGTGCTTTTCCCACTTGAAAATATAAAAAAAGACGAAGTTCGAAAAATAGCTCGAGAAGTCGGGCTTTCAACGGCAGAGAAGAAGGATTCAACTGGCATTTGTTTTATTGGAGAGAGAAATTTCAAAAACTTTCTTAAAAATTATCTACCAGCCCAACAGGGCGATATCGTGGACTTAAATGGCAATATTGTGGGAAAACACGAAGGTATTATGTACTATACTCTTGGCCAAAGAAGAGGTTTAAACATTGGTGGAGTTGCCGGAAAAGATAATGGAAGGTGGTTTGTTGTTAAAAAAGATATAAGAAACAACAAACTAATTGTTGCTCAAGGGGATAACAAACTTCTTTACTCAAATGGTTTAGTTGCAAGTGATATGAACTTTATTCCTTCAATACCACAAGAAAATGATTTTGATTGTTATGTTAAAATCAGATATCGTCAGCCTGACCAAAAAGCAAAAATTCATATTATCGACGAAACTCATATTAAAGTTGATTTTTATCAACCACAGCGCGCTGTTGCAGAAGGTCAATTTGTCGTTTTATATGATAAAGATGGTTTATGCCTAGGAGGCGGTATAATAGACAGCACGTTTTAATAATATTTTATATGATATTGCACATAATTTTTTTTAAACAAATTAAATTTGATTCTTGACAAACAAGAAAACTTATGTTAGCATATTTATCATAACAAAGGAGAAATTATGACACAAATCGACAAAAAACAAATTATAGAAAAATATTCAAAAATTACAGAGCAAGCTTATTTAGAAAGCAAACAAAAGTTTTTTTATGCACTTAAGGATTTTACAGAGAAATATAATGTTTCAAATTTAGACAAATTGATTCGAGGTTATAAAAATTATATTTTTGACGCATTTCCTATAAAGTTTACAGAGCAAGATGCCCTTGAAAAAAGCCACGACTGGTTTGTTTTTATCGCTGACAGAATGCTATGCCATTTAAAAAGAACACTTAAAAAAATTACAGTTGACAACGAGTGCCAAGACTTTTTAGACACGATAAACAAATTAAAAGACAATGAAACAGAAGCATATCACGATATGGTGGATTTATATAATTTTTACACATCTAGTGACTCCATATTGCCAAAATGTGTAACTGAAAATGTCACATTGACATTTTAGATTTAATTGAGAAGCTTAAAATTTTTTGGCGACTTTAAATGTACGGCAAAACGCCTTAAATAAACTAATGCAATTATAAAAAAATACTAAATTGCAAAGTATCTTTCTAATTTAGACTTCGTCTAACGCATATAACGTATATGCGTTTTTTGTTGTTTTTTTTTAATCAAAATTACAAATATTTATTTGGAAATTTATTATTTTTCTTGTATACTAGTTTACAGTAATCTTAATAAATTAAAATTGTAGGAGATTTTATGGAAAAAGAATTTATCGATGAACTTTTCTTCGAATTTGAAGAAGAATTAGAGAAGGCCCATTCGCACCAAAAAAATGAATATATCGTCATTCGTGCAGGTAGAGCAAATCCGCATATACTTGATAAAATTTTAATAGACTATTATGGAACACCAACTCCAATAAAACAACTAGCAAACATTTCTGTTCAGGAGGCAAGAATACTTTGTATTTCAGTTTGGGATGTTTCACAAGTTAAAAACATCTCAAAAGCTATTGCTAGTTCCGATATAGGAATAACCCCATCTGACGATGGAAAAATTATCAGATTGGTTTTTACACAACTCACCGAAGAAAGAAGAAAAGAAATCGTCAAGCAAATAAAAAAAAATTGCAGAGGATACAAAAGTAACAATGAGTTCTGCTCGTCGAGATGCGATAGATAAAATTAAAAATTTGAAAAAGAATTCGCAAATAAGCGAAGATGAACAAACTTCTTTGGAAGATGAAATTCAAAAAATTCTTGATTCTTACATTTCGAAAGTAGACTTAACATTTGCCACAAAAGAAAAGGAAATTTTAGAAATTTAATTGGAGCTTTTATGGCAAAACCTAAACATATCGCTTTTATAGTAGATGGGAACAGAAGGTGGGCAAAAAAACATCTATTGTCTGCATTATTTGGGCACAAACAAGGAGTTAAGGTCTTAAAACGAACACTTCTGGACCTACTAGAAGAAAATATTCAATTTGCATCATTTTACTGTTTTTCAACTGAAAATTGGTCAAGGTCACAAGAAGAAGTGAATTGGTTGATAAAGTTGATAAATGAGTATTTTTCAAAAGGAATAAACTTTTTTACTGAAAACAATATAAAAGTAAAAATTTTTGGCGATATCTCAAGGTTCCCTGAAAACACACAAAAAATTTTAGAAACCGCACAAAATTCAACCGCTACTTGTCAAAAACTAATTGTTGGGTTTTGTTTAAACTATGGTGGAAGGGAAGATATTATTCAAGCTGTTAATCAACTCATAAAAGAAGGGAAATCATTTGTAAATCAAAATGACATATCGACACACCTTTATACAAAAGATTTTCCCGACCCAGATTTAATCATCAGAACAAGTGGAGAACAACGGCTTTCAAACTTTATGCTATGGCAGTCATCTTATTCAGAACTTTACTTTCCCAAAATATTATGGCCTAATTTCAACAAAAGATATTTAAAAATTGCTCTACAAGAATTTTCAAAGAGAGTAAGAAGATTTGGAGGAAACTAATGAAAACAAGACTTTTAACATCACTCGCAATAGTAATCAGCATTATATTAATGTTTGTACTCAAAATTTATGTTAGCCCGTACTTTTTTGATTTCTTCTTTTTGGTTATAACAATTTGCGCATCTTATGAATTCGCAAAAATGCTTTCACGAATTGGGCTTTATAACAATTTAACGATTATATTGACTTTCCCGGCATTTGTAACCACCGCTACTTTACTTGGATTTTATTTTAATCTTGACTTCGGATACACTCTCTTAATTAGCATTGGGCTAGTGTTGGTTGGCGCTATCATATCATTTTTATTGGATTTATGTAGAAAAAAAACAATTAATAATGAGATAAAAATACGAGAACTTAAAAATATGAGTAATGTAAAGTTCGCATTTAAACGCTCTCTTAACACAATGTTAGGGCTTGTTTATCCGACAATTCTGTTTTCGATTATGATATACATCAATCACTTGGACTCAATCGGATTAGAAGCTGTTGCTAATTTTGATGGCAAGCTTTCTCTTGTTGCTCTTATAATTGCTTTCATTATTCCTATGCTAACCGATTCTTTTGCTATGTTGACCGGTATGCTAATTGGAGGGAAAAAATTAGCACCAAAAATAAGTCCAAATAAAACTATAGCAGGTGCAATAGGTGGCACTCTTTGGTGTACAGTACTCTCTGCGTGTATATATTTAATTTTACAGGCAATAGATTATTTTGCACCATTTATATCATTGCTAGAAATATGGAAAATTTTATTAATAGTTTTCTTTGGATCTATTATAGCTCAAGCTGGAGATATACTTGAATCCTTCTTCAAAAGAAAAGCCGGGGTTAAAGATAGCGGAAAAATATTACCCGGACACGGAGGAATGTTAGACAGAATTGATTCTTACATTTTTGTAGCACCTTATTTATTAATTGCTTTTGTTTTAATTTTGTTATAGGAGAATAATGCAAGTTCTAATTTATCTTTTCTACATTATTATAGCGATAATCATTTTGCTTTTTATGGTACTTGTACACGAACTTGGCCATTATATAGCAGGAAGAATTTTAAAATTTAATATTACAGAGTTTTCCATAGGTTTTGGGAAACCGATTTTTCAGCGAAAAAACAAACGGGGTGAACTTATTTCTTTAAGAATTTTTCCTCTGGGTGGGTATTGCGCATTTAAAGGTGAAGACGATGAACAAGAAAAGCCATCAATTGATTCTTTTAACGCACAGAAGCCTTGGAAAAGGATAATAGTTTTTCTTGCTGGCATAACAATGAATTTTATTACAGCAGTGATTTTTTCATTGATACTTTTATGCGCAGTAGGATATGATGTGCCTCAAATAAAAACAAACTATATTCAACTAAACAACCAAACCTACACTCAAACTCAACTGCAAGAGGGAGATGTGGTCACTCATATAGATGGAACAAAAATAGATTTTGCCTTTGGCGAAACATTTCAAACTCTAATTTCTAACAAACAAAACGAAGCACTCACATTTATAAATAACACTTATGGCGGAATGGAGAATGCTCCAGACGGTCAACTTGAAGGTTATTCTTTCGAAGCTACTGTCATAAGAAACGGAGACGCGCAAGAAATTGAAATGACTTACCAAATAATACGCACTTACAAGGATGATGGCATAACCTTGTCTTCAGAAAATATGTATTTATGCTTTTCATATTCGCCTTACACCTATTCATTTGTAGAAGCAATGGCGAGGTGTTGGGAAATGGCTTTTGGATTTGCCTGGATTGTTTTGAAATCCTTATGGCTTCTTATAACTTTTCAACTTCCTATATCTGCCGTTGGGGGACCAATATCAACCATATCAATGATCGCAACTGCAACACAAACCAACTGGCTAAACATTTTGATTTTAATACCCGCCATATCTGCCAATTTGGCAATATTTAACTTACTTCCTATTCCAGCTTTAGATGGAGCACATGTCGTTTTCACGACAATAGAATGGATAAGAAAAAAGCCTATTAAAAGAAGTACTGAAAATAAAATTCACTTTATAGGTCTTTGTGTTTTGTTCGCTTTTGTTATTATTGTTGACATTTTACATTTTATTTTGTAAAATGAAGCCGTGGATGAATTAACTCAAACTTTAATCAACTTCGAAGATGGAAAATATGCTTTTTTAAAGCTATACAGTGTGACGCTAAACCGTGAACAAGAAGAGTGCGTCTTTACTTTTTTATATCCTGAAACTTTAAGCGAAATCACAGAGGAACAACGCACCGAAATATTAAATTTAGTCAGCAAAACTATTCCTCTAAACAGCAAAATAAGAATTAAATTTAAGAAAAGTTTTCTTGATGAAAAACTTTTAAGAAGCGAAATATCTTCTTTTTTAAATAAATATTCTAAAGCAATATTTTCTGAACTTTCACCAGAGCAAATCATTGTAAACAAAAAAGATGGTAAAATAAAAGTTGAACTTTTTATGAGCAAATTAATCAAGGATTATTATGAGAGAAAATTTATGAAAATAAAAATTCTTGATTATTTAGAAAACAATTTTATTGGCGATTTTGAATTAGACGCCATCATTGACGACAACTTTGATATAAGTGATAAAATTACACCTGTAAGTTATAAAATAGAGGCAAAAAAAAGTCCAAGATATGAAGTGACAATAATTAAAAAGTTGTTTGGCAAAGATATTGCTCCTTTCCCTGAACAAATTAAAAATAATTTAAAACCAAAAACAGCTGTCATTCTGTTTGGCAAAATATCACATATAACTATAAAATCTTTTGTAGCAAAAAAAGGCAAAATGACAGGACAAGAAAAAAAATATGTTAACTTTACATTAGATGATGGCAAAGTCATAGAATGTGTATATTTTTCGACTAAATCAAATGAGACAAAACTTATCGCACTCGAAGAAGGTTTAAGTTTTTTGTGTTTAGGTGACATAAAAGTTGGGCTGTCAGGAAGACCCACGTACTATATAAAATCTATGACTCTTGCACAAATTAAGACACCACCGCAAGAGTTAGATGAAACAATAATTTATAAAAAACCAGTCGTTAAGGTTGAAGATTTTTATGAAAACAAACAAGAAAATCTGTTTACAAAATCGGCGAAATACAATGAAATAGTCGCATCAAACGATATTGTTGTTTACGATTTGGAAACAACAGGGCTTGACCCAGAAAATTGTGAAATAATAGAGATAGGGGCAATAAAAATTGAAAAAGGGGTAATAACCAAAAAATTTTCGACCTTTGTCAAGCCAATTGAAGAGATACCAGAATCAGCTACAAAAATAAATCACATCACAAACGAGATGGTGGCAAACGCACCTAAAATCGAAGATGCCATTGTCGACTTTTACAATTTTAGTAAAAATTGCATTATTTCTGGGTATAACAATACGGATTTTGATAATAAATTTTTGAGAAAAGCTTACCAAAAAGTCGGCCTACAACTTTTAAACGAAAACATTGATGTTTTACTTCTCGCACGGAGCAAACATTTAAAAACACCCAACTCTAAATTGGGGACTGTCGCAACAGCTTTAGGAATCGATTTAACAGGAGCGCATAGGGCTTACAATGATGCTTTCGCAACTGCAAAAGTTCTTTTAAAATTAAGTGAACTTTAATCATTGGAAAAATAGAAAAATAATTTTTGAAAAAATGTAATTTTTCCTTGCAATTAGGCTAATATTATGTTAGAATAAAAAGACTAGATTTTCAGGAAGTGGGCAGTTTTGCCCACTTCATTTGTAAAAGGAGGAAAATGTCTAAAGTTAAAGATGTTTGCGAAAAGTTTATAAAACCCGTAATAGAAAAAATGGGATACGAATTAATCGATGTTACTTACCAAAAATTTGCTGATGGTATGAACCTGATTTTTACTATCGACAACGATATCGGCATAACAATCGATGACTGTGAAAAGGTCACAAGACAGATAGATCCAATTTTAGATGAACTCAATCCAACCGACGACAAACCTTATATCTTGAGTGTAAGCTCACCAGGAATCGATCGCCCATTAAAAACAGAGCGAGATTTTAAACGCAATTTGGGAAAAGAAATTCAGATTACTTTATTTAAAAAACTTGACGGGAAAAAAATTTTCACTGGATTGCTTAAAGATTATTCGCAAAGCACAATTAAAATTGATTGTAATGGCAATGACCTTACTTTTGAAAAAGAATTAATTGCTCACATCGAGCCAATTATAAAATTTTAACAAGGAGAATAAAATGATTAACAGAGATTTTTTCCAAGCACTTGAAGATTTGGAAGCAGAAAAGAAAATTGATAAGGAAAAATTTATTGAAGCGTTAGAAACAGCTTTAACTTCTGCCTATAAAAAAATGTATGGGGAAGCTAAAAGCGCAATAGTAAAAATCAACCCTGAAAAATATACTATACGTATTTATTCATACAAAACTATTGTTGATAATGTTCAAGACCCTGACAAAGAAATTTCACTTGAAGAAGCTCGTTTAATAAAAAAGAGCTACAAATTGGGTGACTTCGTTGCACAAGAAGAATCAACAAAGGATTTTGGTAGAATAGCAGCACAAACAGCAAAACAAGTCGTTATGCAGAAGCTTAAAGAACTTGAAAGGGGAATAGCTGTTTCAGAAATTTCCGAAAAAGAAGACGAGCTTTTGACAACCATTGTTAAAAGAATAGATAATGGAACAGTTTATGTTCAAATTTCAGGCTCGCACGTCGAGGGAATAATGTTACCTTCAGACCAAATCCCAAATGAAAAATATGAAGTTGGACAAAGAATAAAAGTTTATGTTAAAAAAATTAAAGACTCTTTCCGTGGCCCTCAAATCCAAGTCACGAGAAGCAACATTGGATTTGTAAGAAAAATTTTCGAGCTTGAAATTCCAGAAATCGCAAGTGGAGATGTCAAAATCAAAAATATAGCAAGGGATCCTGGGAACAGGTCAAAAGTTGCTATATACACTGAAAAACCGAATATCGACCCTGTTGGTGCTTGCGTTGGAAACCACGGCATAAGAATTAACACCATCGTTTCGGAGTTAAACGGAGAAAAAATTGATTTGGTGCTATATTGTGATGACCAACTTGAATATATCGCCCGTGCGTTAAGCCCAGCAAAAGTTTTGAGTGTTGAAACCAATGAAAGTTTGATGGCTTCACGAGTCATTGTGCCTGATGACAAACTTTCACTTGCAATAGGAAAAAATGGGCAGAATGTTCGCCTCGCTGCAAGATTAACCGGATGGAAAATTGAAGTTAAACCAGAAAGCGCAATTTCAAAAGCAAATGAAATTAATGAAGTTAAAGATGTGGAATATGAACTTACTGAATTAGAAGACGAAGATTCCTTCCAATCTTTAGATGACCTTGAAGAAATTTCAGGAAGTGAAAATGAAGAATGAAACTCTCCGTATGTGCATAGCCTGTCGACAAATGAAGGATAAACGCCTTCTCATACGAGTCGTAAAAAACAAAGAAGGAGAAATTTTTGTTGACCCAACTGGTAAGAAGGGCGGGCGAGGTGCGTATATTTGTAAAGAAAAAGTATGTCTAGACAAAATAAAAAAACAAAAAATACTTAACAAAACATTCAAATGCGAAATACCAGAAACGATTTATCAAAACTTGGAGATAGAATGCAAAGAGTAAAAATAAAGCAACTTATTTCCATCTCAAAAAAAGCAGGGGTCGTAGTGATCGGCGGTGACAATTTACTTAAACAAAAGATAAGAATTAGCTTACTTTTAATTGATAAAACTGCATCCAAATCGAGTATAAAAATTTTAGAAAGAATAGTATGTGAAAACAAAATTTCAGTTGATGATTTACAAGACTTGACAAATATTAATAATTGTAAACTTATTGGAATAACCGACAAAGGTTTAAGCGAACAAATACTAAAAAAAATAAATGAGGAGTAAAATTTGGCAAATCAATCTTTAAACAATTTAAAAACAATACACAGTATGCAAAAAGAAGGCAGTATTCTTGAACTGCTCAGGGATTTGCGTGCCATAAAAATCGAACTAGACGAGTTTTCAAAATCGGCTTTAAAAAGAAAAAAAGAATTAGAGATTAAAAAAATTAATGAACTAGAAAAAATTCGTGTGGAAGAAGAGAATAAAAAACAGCAACAAGAAAATAATGTTGCAAAAGAAACTCCTCAATCTTCACCAACAATCAAAAATCAAAGTCAATTGCAGAACCCACGCCCAAACAACTTTAAACGCTTTGATGATAAAAAACCACAAGAGCAAAAGCAAAAATTTTTACCAAACAGACAAAATGACCAGAAAAAGTCTCAAAATGCGAAGTTCGTGTCGACAAAAGTTAACAGTTTCCGTTCATTCGCATCAAAAGAACCAGCCGATACATTAATTATTCAACCAGAGCGTTCATACGGGAATAAAAACAAAAATCCTCAAAAGAAAAATTTGGACGAGAAAACCAAACCTAACAAAAAATCATTCGATCCAAGACGACAAAGTGTCATAACTCTTGATGAAAATAATGACTTTGAAGAGTCTGTTATGGGTTCAAGAAAAGCAACAAACAAGTTAAAAAAGAAAACAGAAAATTTTACAGCTCAAAAAATAACTCACGCTGTTATAAATTCAAACGAAATTACTATCAAGGATTTAAGCGAAAAAACTGGAAGACCAGTAGCTGAAATTGTAAAAAAATTAATGTTACTTGGTATTATGGCAACAATAAACTCATCGATTAATTTTGAAACTGCCGAACTTGTCGCAGAAGAACTTGGTGTTACACTTGAACTTAAATTAGACAAAACAATGGAAGAAAAACTATTTGAACATCAAAATACGCCGATTGACGAAAAATCTCTTGTAAAACGACCACCAATTGTAACTGTAATGGGGCACGTTGACCACGGGAAAACCTCACTCTTGGACGCTTTTAGAAAAACAAATGTTGTAGCTGGCGAGGCTGGTGGCATAACACAAAAAATAGGGGCATACCAAATAACATTTAATAATGAAAAAATAACATTTATCGACACCCCGGGACACGCAGCTTTCACAGCTATGCGTGCAAGGGGTGCAAAAGCTACGGACATTGCAATTTTGGTAGTCGCTGCTGACGATGGTATAATGCCACAGACAGTCGAAGCAATAAATCACATAAAAGCTGCTAATGTCCCTATCATAGTTGCAATAAACAAAATTGATAAACCAGAAGCTAATATAGACCGTGTTAAACAACAACTCGCAGAACACGATTTGCTACCTGAAGAATGGGGAGGAAAAACAATTTGCGTTCCTATATCAGCAAAAACCGGTCAAGGACTTGATGAACTTAAATCAATGATTCTTCTTGTCGCTGAAATGGAAGAGCTTAAAGCCAATCCAAAACACCTCGCTACTGGTGTAATACTAGAAGCAGAGCTTGACAAAAATCGAGGTCCTGTTGCCACTGTTCTTGTACAAAATGGAACACTTAATGTTGGCGATTCATTCCTTTCTGGATTAACCTACGGAAAGGTTAAAGCTATGTTTGATGAACACGGCAAACCTGTCAAATCAGCATTACCTTCAACACCTGTTTCTGTTTTAGGATTTAATGATGTGCCTTCCTCAGGAGATGAATTATATGAGGTAGATGAAACACTGTCAAAACAAGTAATTCAAGAAAGAATTGACAAAATTAAATCTGCCAATGCACTCAAAACTAGTGGTGTTAGCCTTGATGATTTTATGGACAAAGTTCACGAAGGAACATTGAAAAATCTTAACTTAATAATTAAAGCCGACACAAAAGGATCTGTTGAAGCTCTTATTGCAACATTAGCACCGATATCAAATGATGAAGCCAAAGTTAATATTGTGCACGCTGCACCTGGTGCTGTAACAGAATCAGATTTGCTCCTTGCAGATGCGACACAATCGGTTATTATTGCTTTTAATATTAAGCCGGTTGCAAAAGCAAAACAAATGGCTGAAAGACAAAAAATCGAAATCAAAGAATACAAAATCATATATGAAGTCGTTGATGATATCACTAGAGCAATAAATGGTATGATGTCTGTCAAATACGAAGAAAAGCTTATTGGTACAGCAGAAATTAGAATGGTGTTCAAACTTTCAACGGCTGGTAAAATTGCCGGCTGTATGATTAAAGAGGGAAAAGCAACTCGAGGATGTATTGCAAAAATTTTGCGTGATAAAGAAGAAATTGGAAAAACTACAATCGTATCGCTAAAAATAGTTAAAGACGAAAAAGCAGAAGTCGTTAAGGGATATGAATGTGGTATAAAACTTAATGACAACATCGATTATAAAGAAGGCGATATAATTGAATTTTATATTAAAGAACCTATAAAGAGGTAAAGCTTATGTCAAATAGAATCAACAGAGCAAACTCACAAATTCAAAAAGTTCTTCAACAAATTTTACACACAGAGATGAATGACCCAAGAATTGATGAATTTGTCTGGATTAATGAAGTAAATGTTTCTCCTGATTTTCGTTTTTGCAAAATAAAATTTACAATAACAAATGGAGATTACACAAAAGTTGATAATGTTTTAGAAGCCCTAACAAAATCTGAAGGCTTTATTAAACACAAGTTAAGCGAAATGTTAGATATGCCACATTTACCTAAACTTAATTTTATTTTTGATAAAAATATGCAAAACGCTTTAAGGGTTGAACAATTATTAAAAAGCATAAAAATTCCGAATGAAAAGGAAAATGGTGATGAATAAAAGCTATGATGAAGCAATAAATAAGATATTGTCAGCAAATTCTATTGCGATTTTTTCGCATATTAACTATGATTGTGATGCATTAGGATCATTATACGGATTAGGGGAATACTTGAAGTCGCTCAAAAAGAAGGTATATCTTTACATCGACTCTGAAATTTCATATCCACATACAATTATTTTTAACCCAAAATATATTAGCAACAACATAGAACCTTTTGACCTAGGGATTGTCGTTGATGTAGCTCCAAGTTCGAGACTTGGAAAATATGAGAATGTTATTTTGAACCATAACAATACAATCAGATTAGATCATCACCTAGGAAATTATCATTATACTTCGATAGAAATCGTAGAAAACTTTGCTTCGGCGTCTGAAATAATTTTAGAGTTAATATGCAAAATGGGAAATGTTCCAAATAAAAGCGTAGCCACATATTTGTATGCTGGTATAATATCCGACACAAATAATTTTACCACAGATAATGCTACATCAAAGACCTTGGAAAACGGCTTTAAACTTTTAAAATATGGCGCAGAAAAAAATATCGTAGTAAATGTGTTATATAAAACAGTATTTCTCAAACAAGAAAAAATGAGGGGAAAAGTATTCAGCCGAGTAAAAGTTTTTGACGGAGATATTGCCATAACATATTTTACACTAAAAGATTTAAAGAAATATCAATTAAAAGAAGCCGACATCAAGTTTTCAAACGAGTTTATAAATTTAGATGGAATAAACATAGCTTGTTTAATAAAAGAAAGACAACATAATCAATTTTCTTGTAGTTTAAGAAGTAAGACTGGATACGCTGTCAACAGAATAGCAACAGCTAATGGCGGTGGAGGTCATGAACAAGCCTCGTCCTGTCCATTAAATGGAAGTTTAAGAAAAATTAAGAAAAGAATATTACAATCAATAAGACAATACAGGTAAAATATGAAAATTGAAGCAAAAAATCTAGACAGCGGAATTCTTCTACTATATAAACCTAGAAAACTTTCATCAAACACAGCTGTTAACATAGTCAAAAAAACATTAAATGTTAAAAAGGCGGGCCATCTTGGAACTCTTGATGTAGAAGCAGAAGGTCTTCTTCCTGTCACAATTAATTCT
This sequence comes from uncultured Clostridia bacterium, assembly GCA_944380695.1. GTDB lineage: Bacteria > Bacillota > Clostridia > Christensenellales > UBA1242 > Caccovivens. Next base: position 19,937 of record CALWII010000038.1, read on the forward strand.
GCCACAAAACTTTTTGACTATTTTTTAGACAAAGTCAAGGTTTATACAACAAAAATCAAATTTGGTGAATATTCAGCTACATACGACTTGGAAGGTGAAATAACAAAAGTAGAAGGGGTTGTTGAACGAGAGAAATTAGAAAGAACAATTCAAAATTATACAGGTAAAATATTACAAACACCACCTGAATATTCTGCAAAAAAAATAAATGGAAAACGGGCATACAAATTAGCAGAGCAGGGTATTAAAGTTGAATTAAAACCTAAAATCGTCGAAATTTTTTCAATTAAAATCCTAAAGCAAATTGATTTAAACTTTTTTGAGCTAGAAATTACTTGTTCGGCAGGCACTTACATAAGAGCTCTAGCAAGAGATATCGCTAAAGATTTATCAACATCTGCCGTATGTTATGACATAATTAGAACTAAATGTGGTGATTTCGATATAAACAATTCATACACGATTGAAGATATCAAAAATGGAAACTATAAGCTAGTCGGTACTGATTCTGTATTTGACCTTCCTAGCATTACAATTTCAAACGAATGTGAACAAAAATTACTTAATGGTGCTGTGACACGCATCGATCTCCCTGATGGGGATTACAAGTTGTTTAATAAAAAGTTCATTGGGCTGGCTACCGTAAAAAATAGCTTATTAAAAATAAAAATACGCTTGTTTTAGGCGTTTTTTTTAATTTAATTTCTGTGCTTAATAATTTAGCGGATATAATTATCTTTGAATTACAAAAAAAATATGTTATTATTAAAACATAAAAGGAGAGCTTTATATGGTCTTATTTGGGCCGGCTGGCAATAGTGATTCATTTTACGCAGAAGGTTATGAAAATACACTGTCAGCTGCAGAATGGATTAAACAACAAGGATTAGATATCTACGAATATTCTTTTGGAAGAGGATATCGTATGTCATTAGATACTGCTAAAATTATCGGAGATGAATTTAAGAAAAACAATATTGAAATATCAGTCCACGCACCTTATTTTATAAACTTCGCAACACAAGACAAAGATTTGTTGGCAAAAACATTTAATTACATTGAAACAGGAATAAAATTTTTGAGGGCGTTTGGGTGTTCAAGACTGATTTTTCACCCAGGTTCAATGGGCGACCAAACTAGAGAAGAAGCTTTTATATTAGCAAAAAATAGAATAGGTGAATTTGTCAATATGCTCGATAGCCAAAAGCTTCTTGATGGCATCTATCTTTGTCCCGAAACAATGGGAAAATCAAAACAAATCGGAACATATCAAGAAATACTAGAGATTTGTGCTCTAAATAAACATCTTCTTCCAACTTTTGATTTTGGCCACATAAATGCATTAACACAGGGAGCACTAAAATCAAAAAAAGATTATATTAAAATATTCACAAAATCGTTAGAAACAATAGGTACTCAACGAACACAAAATTGTCATATTCACTTTTCAAAAATCCAATATTCAAACAAAGGAGAAGTCAAACATCTCACTTTTGATGACAACATTTATGGTCCTGATTTTCTACCTCTTTGCGAAGCTTTAATTCAGCTAGACCTTTCGCCACACATTATATGTGAATCTTCCGGAACTATGGCGGAGGATGCAAAAAAAATGAAAGAAATTTATTTAAAAACACTTGGCAAATAAACTCTTTTATGATAAAATGTATGAAGATTGTTAAAGCTAATAAACAATATATGGGAATATAAACTTTTGAATTTTGGACTAAAACATATTTTTAAAAAAATTTATATTTTATTTACACTTTAAAAAGGAGAACTTATGGTAACAGCAGGTGAATTTAGAAAAGGAACAACTTTTGAAATGGATGGGGCAGTTTATATTGTCATTGACTTTTTGCACGTAAAACCTGGGAAAGGCTCACCATTTGTAAGAGCAAAGATTAAAAATGTTATGACAGGACAGGTTAAAGAAGACACATTTAACCCTTCTGACAAATTTCAGTCAGCAGTCATAGAAAAGAAAGAAATGACTTATCTTTACAATGATGGAGAATTATATTACTTTATGGACACCGTCACATTTGACCAAATCCCTCTTAATAAAGATGCAGTGTCAGAAGCCTTAAACTTTATGGTAGAAAATATGAACGCAACTATGTACTTTTACAAAGGCACTCCTTTCGCCGTTTATCCACCAACATTTGTCGAACTTGAAATCATAGATTGCGAGCCAGCTGTTCAAGGTGACACATCAAAAGCCGCATCAAAACCAGCGAAACTTGAAACAGGCTATGTTATTAATGTTCCTTTATTTGTAAGCCAAGGGGACAAAGTAAGAATAGACACCCGTGATGGCAGTTATTTAGAGCGTTGTAAAAACTAGTTAGAAAAAGTTTATTTAAGCTATTATGTTATTAAAACATAACATAATAGCTTTTTTTTATTTTAAGAGCGAATTATAATTTTGTATTTTTTAAGTCTTTAGATTTACAACTTTTCTTTTATATTATATTAATTTATAAGAACAATTCTTTGCCTTTTTGACAAAATTTGCATTTTAATTTTTCATACATCAATTTCTTTGTTTCATATATTCTTTTAGGAGGTAAATATGCTCGAAGGAATTTTGCCTGATAATATATACCGAATCATCACGACCAAAGTCGGTTTTTCAAGAATAAATGAGATAAGAATTAGAGCGGACAAGCCTATTTTACTGTGTTGTTTAGGTCAAAAATTTTTTTTAGCTGATTTTGGATTATGTAAAGAAATCTCTCGAGCCATATTTGCGACTAAATCTATGATTGAGGAGATAGTTTTTAGAGCAAGTGAATGTTCTATATATTCAGTAAATGAACAAATAAAAAAGGGTTACATTGTAACTACAGAAGGAATTAGAATTGGGCTTGCCGGAAATGTTGTTGAGGAAGCGAGCCAATTAAAAACTATGACCGCTTTTTCTTCTATAAACATACGAATACCTCACGAAATAAAAAACTGTTCTTTAAAAGCATACTCTTCAATAGTTAAAGATGATGGAGTGCTAAACACTCTTATAATTTCACCGCCCGGAGCGGGTAAAACAACTTTTTTAAGAGACTTTGTCTGGCAACTATCAGAACACAATTTATCTTATAATGTGTTAGTGCTTGACGAAAGAGGTGAATTAAACATAGGAAAAAGTTTAGGGTATTATTCAGATATAATTTGTTTTTCGAGTAAAAAAATAGGTTTTGAAAACGGTATTCGCTCGCTTGCGCCTAACATAATTGTTACTGATGAACTCGGAGAGTGGGAAGATATGGAAGCTGTTCGTTATGCCTCTAATTCGGGTGTTAAAATAATTGCTTCCGCTCATTCAGACACGATAGAGTCTTTTGTAAAGAAACAAGCATTTAAAGAAATACTCGAAGAAAAAATTTTCAAACGATATGTTTTACTTTCAATGCGTGATGGGCCAGGAACTATTGATGGCATATTCGATGAAAATTTCTCTAGATTGATGAGATGGTAATATGGGAGGGAAAAAATGAAATGGTTAATAATAGCCGTAATCTTTGTGGTATGTGTGGGCATTGGATTAATTTTTTCATCCAAATATAAAAAACGAGAAAAATTTTATTCAGCATTAATACTCTTTGCTCAAAAATTAGATGTGGAAATCAACTTCTCTAGGGAGCGCTTGAAAAATTTGATAACCTCAATTGATGAAAAAACCAAATCTAATCTTGCCGGTTTAGACAAAAATTTTATGCACTATTTAAACGGTGAAACTGAACTCTCTCAAAACGAACTATTTAAGAATATTCAATTTTTAAAAAATGAAGAAAAAGAAACTATATTTTTATTTTTTCGTTCGCTAGGAAGGAGTGATGTTTTAGGTCAAAGCAAAGAAATAGCGAACTTTACAAAAAGGTTTGACGAAAATTTATCAAAATGCTCACTTGAAAACAAAAAATACGGTTCACTGTGTATTAAGCTTGGTGTTATTGCTGGATTGTTTATGATTGTCATCTTAATATAGGAGGGAAAAATGGGCGTTGAGATTATTTTTAAAATTGCTGCAATAGGCATACTAACCGCTGTTGTCGCTCAAATACTCAAACAAACGGGCAAAGAAGAAATCGGTACATTGGCCACTCTTGCTGGACTTATTATAGTGCTTGTTATGGTGCTATCATTAATTGGTGACCTCTTTGGAACTATAAAAACGATGTTTGATTTTGGCTGAAAACATTGAAAGGGAGAAAATGTGGAACTAATTTTCAAGATTATAGGCATAGGACTTATTACTTGTATCGCCACACTTATTTTAAAACCAGTGCGGGCAGATTTTGCAATGCTAGTTTCACTCGTAGGCGGTGTAATCATTCTTGTATTAATTATTTCTTCATTAACTAATGCAATTTCATTAATAACTAACATAGCTGAAAAAACAGGGGTAAGCAGTGACCTTCTTACATTAGTTTTTAAAATTATAGGAGTCGGTTATTTAGTAGAATTCTCAGCCGGCCTATGTGTTGACTCTGGGAACAGCGGTCTTGGTGACAAACTTCTATTAGGAGGCAAAATAGTAATTTTAGTTATGGCAATGCCGATTGTTACCAGCATTATGAATATCATAATGGAGATATTGCCAAAATGAAAAAATTTGTAGTTTTTATTATAGCGTTTTCGTTAATATTAGTGCCATCATTATTTGTTACCTCCGCCGTTTTTTCCCAACCTTGTCAAAACACAGTAGCGGTTAGTGATGAAGAAAGTTTGGAACAAGAATTGGACGATGCTATTTCTGACCAATTAGGCGATATTGACTTATCGGAAATTGAACAAATACTTCAAAACACAGAAAACAGTGAGCTTTTCGGAGGTATGAGCTTTTTAGATAAGGTCGCCTCCATAATAAATGGAGATTTTGCAAAGGATTCTTCTTCTATTTGGGAAGCTTTACTAAATCTTTTACTCGACAGTATTTTAACATTTTTACCTATAATAGCAACCGTCGTCGCAGTTTCAATTTTAGGTGGTATGGTACAAAATTTAAAGCCAAACTTCGGTAAAAAATCGATAAGTTCAGTCATACATTTTGTTATTTATGGCGTCGTGATAGTTCTCATTTTTACTATCATAATGAAAATGATAACCCTTACATCTAACACAATAAATTCGTTAAAAGCACAAATGGATGCAATTTTTCCAATTCTTCTCACATTGCTAACTGCTGTTGGAGGCACCGTTTCTGTTTCTGTCTATCAACCAGCAATGGCCTTACTCTCGAGCTTTATCATTAACATTTTCACAATTGTTTTGTTGCCATTATTTTTAATTTCAACAGTTTTAGCTTTAGTATCAAATCTATCTAACAATGTCAAACTAGACAAGCTTATCAGTTTTATACATTCGCTCTTTAAATGGATAGTTGGCATTATATTTACAATATTTATAAGTTTTGCTGCAATTCAAGGTATAACCGCAGGAGCAGTTGATGGTCTATCCATTAAAACAGCTAAATTTGCAATTAAAAGTTATTTACCCCTTGTAGGAACCTACATCTCTGATGGCTTTTATATCATTCTTGCTTCATCAAGTTTAATCAAAAACGCAATCGGCGCAGCAGGTCTTTTGTTATTAGCTGGGACAATAATCTCTCCAATTATTGAATTAATAATCTTTACACTAGCTCTAAAATTAATGGCAGGCATTATAGAACCGCTGGGTGATGGGAAAATTGCATCTTTTGTTAACACCTTATCAAAAAATATGACCTTACTCGTTTCTATGGTTGTTGCTGTTTCTTTTATGTATATAGTTTTAACAGGTCTTGTTATGTGTAGTGCTAATATCTTATAAAAGGAGAGGGAGCAAAATGTTTTCATCAATTTCCGCTTGGATTTTGTCTATCGCAGGAATCATATGTATTTCCGTTATTGTTGAACTTATTATGCCAGAAGGCTCTGTTAACAAATATATTCGTTCAATATTTTCCTTTATCGTTGTACTTGTTATAATATCTCCTCTTCCTTCTTTAATAGGAAAATCCTTTGACTTTTCGCAAATAAATTTAGAAAACAATTACACTTTACAAGAAGATTATATATTCCAAGTCAATGTTTATAAAACAGAAGCGTTACAGCAAGACATTTCACTTGCTATTGGCGATGCGGGTTACGAAAATGTTGTTGTTTCTGTTTCTTGCGATAATTATTCAACCGACTTTCATATCCGTGAAATTTTTGTCGAACTTGAAAATTTAGTCATGTTGGACAAGGCAGAACATACAAATATTATAGATATTGAGAACGAAATTTTAGAATTAATAAAATCTCGTGCAAATGTCGAAGAAGGGAGGATATGCTTTGAAAGGTAAATTTTCAGAAAAACTTGAAAAATTTTTATCCTTAATAAAGTCTAACCGCAAAGTACAGATAGGACTGGCCATCTTATTTGCGCTTATATTGGTTGTGGTTTATTTTTCCTTCTTAAAGACTTCTGATGAAACAGTAAAAGAAGATTCTGTTAGTTTGGAAACAAATGCACAAGTCTATGCTACAACATTAGAAAAAAAGCTTGAAAATCTTCTTTCCACTGTAAAAGGTGCAGGTGAGGTAAATGTTGCAATAACGCTTGAAAATGGTTTTGAATATGTTTATGCGACCGAAGAAAGCGTTAAAGAAACTTCATCTGGAACACAGACCACAACTTCTGTAGTTTTGGTCAATGGAGAACCTGTGCTTACACAAGAAATATTTCCAACAATAAAAGGAGTGCTTGTAACTGCTTCCGGTGCAGATAATATTTCGGTAAAGTTAAATTTAATAAATGCGATATCTTCCGCCGTCGAAGTAGCCAGCGAAAACATAATTATTATGACGCGTTCTTAAAAGGAGATTAGAATGAAAAAAAGAACAAAAATAATCATTGTAGCTGTTATGATAGTATTGCTTGGTGTAACAGGCTACCTTAATATAGCTTTGAATAACTCTGTTACAGAAACACCAACTAGTTCGAATACAACGGTAACCTATTTTGCTGCATACAGACAAGACCGAGAAACTCAAAGGGACCAAATGCTTATGTATTATGAAGCTATAGCGACAAGTGCAACTGCAACTGCTGAAGAAATAGCTAGTGCAACTGCTGCAAAAGAAGCCCTTATTGCTCAAATGGATACGGAAGTAACTGTTGAAGATCTTATAAAAGGGCTCGGGTTTAATGATTGTGTCATTGCAATAGCACCTAATAAAGTAACCATTCTCATCGATTCAGCAAATATAACAGATCAACAAAACGCACAAATAATTTCTATTTCTGAAAGTTATCTTGGTCTAGGAATAGAAAATATTGATGTTATACCGGTTGTTTAGTTTGAATTTGATAAAAAGTATGCTATAATTTCTTCGTAGATTAGGAGAAATTTTTATGGCAGACACAAAAATGTACGGAGAAGGTGGGAAGATAACCTGTGACAAAGCTATATTGGCATCTATAGTCGGTCTCGCCACGAAGGAAATCAAAGGCGTTGCACGACTATCAAACAGCGAAACCCCGTGGTATAAAAGACTTTTTAATAAGGAAGAAGGCGAGGGCGTTAAAATTAAATTTGACACTAACGGTGCAGTTAAGGTCGATGTTTATGTCGATGTTTATATTGGCGAAAGCGTGCCTGAACTTGCTTTTAAAATTCAAGAGAATATAAAAAACAACCTTTCCAGTATGGTCGAAATAAAAACCTCTAACATAAATGTTCATATTATGGAAGTAATTTGCGACCGTATAGATAACGGAGTGTAAAATGAGGCGAGATTCACGCATACAAGCCTTTAAAATGATTTTTGAACGCTATTTTACTCAACAACCCGTTGATGATGAACTATGGCAAGAGCTTAAAGACAAAGATGTTGATTTTGCAAAGGAAATTATTTCTGCCTACACACAGAACAAAGAATGTATCGAAAAAAAAATTGAAAGCTTATTGGTTGGGTATACTATTGACCGAGTCCACAAAATCGACCTAGCATTAATTAGTGAAGCTATAACGGAAATAGATTATATCAAAACACCTGCACCAATAGTGATAAATGAAATAGTCGAAATAGCAAAAAAATATTCTACACCAGAATCCCCAAAATTTATTAACGGGGTATTAGCAAAAGCTGTGAGAGGTAATTAATGCCACTTGAAGCGCTTACAGTATCGCAATATAACACATATATTAAACAAATATTTGATGCCGAAGAACTTCTCCACAATATAAAAATAGTTGGAGAAGTTTTTGGTGTTTCAATTTCTCGAGGAGTAATTTATTTTTCTCTTAAAGACGAGTCAAGCTCAATAAATTGTGTTTGTTTTATAAATCAATTATTATCCGTTATCACAGAGGGTACAAAATTGGTTGTTACAGGTTCTCCAAACTATTACATCAAGGCAGGTAAACTGTCATTTGTCGTAAACAAAGCAGAAAAATTTGGTCAGGGGGAACTGTATCTTCAATTTCTTTTGATGAAGGATAAGCTTGAAAAAGAAGGACTTTTTGACCTGTCGAAAAAGAAAGCAATTCCAAAAGATATAAAATCAATTGGCGTTATTACTTCAAAAGAAGGTGCTGTTATTCACGATATTTGCAGTGTATGTTGGAGGAGAGACCCTTCCGTAAACATAGCTATTTTTCCTGTTAAGGTTCAAGGTGTAGGGGCAGAAGAAGAAATTGCAAAAGCCATTGAATTACTTTCCAATTATGACAAAATTGATGTTATTATTGTTGCAAGAGGCGGAGGTTCATTAGAGGACCTTTGGGCTTACAACACCGAAAAAGTCGCTAGGGCGACATTTAATTGTCAAAAACCCATAATATCTGCTGTCGGGCACGAAACCGATTTTACAATTATTGATTTTGTAAGTGATTTAAGGGCACCAACACCTTCCGCTGCTGCTGAATTGCTAACAAGTGAAATTGGACAAAAAAGGGGTAAATTTAAAGAGGCTATTAACACATTTAAAAGTTTGTTGCAGAGATATGCTTGCGACACCACAAATCAATTTAACCTTCTCGCATCAAACTTATCACAAATCAATGAAAATTATATCAGAGAAAAAGAGTTCGAATTAGGGTTAATTGAAAAGTCGTTGCAAAATTTAGACCCCGCATCTATTTTAAAAAGAGGCTATGCAA
>CALWII010000039.1 GCA_944380695.1 uncultured Clostridia bacterium
AGCTTAATAACTAAAGTTTCTTATTAAAAAGTTGAAAGAAAAGAGAGCGACCGCTCTCTTTTTTTTATTCCTAAAAATCATTTTGTTTATTTTATAATTTTTTTTTAAATCTATGTATTTGTTTTGAAATTATTGTGTTTCGTGTTAAAATGATCACAAGGAGGAAAAAAATGAGTAAATCAAAATTTAATTTGAGACAGATTTTTGGAGATGCTTTCTTAATTATTGCTGGTGCATTGACACTAGGATTGTTAGCTTTGCCTTATCTGTTTGTCAAGACAGGAACTGATTTAGGAATTATCAAAACCGAAAATGTAAGTTTGGGAAGTTGCTATGAGCTTATTACTGAAGGTAGCAATATTACAGAAGAAGCGCTTAGTGCATCAAGAATATTTTTAATATTAGTTCTTGTTTTTGCTTGTATAGTCACATTGCTTGGAATAATTGATTTGATAGCTTCATTTATGGGCAAAAAAGCGTTTAATGTTACTTTCATTTCAAGAATTGCAAGCGCAATCTTTGTAGCAGTTGCTGTAGCAGCTTTTATCTGCATCGTAGTGTTTGTTTCAAAAAGTGGGTATGGTGATGTAAGCGGTTTTGATATTTATCAAATAGGAACTGGCTTCATTATGGCGTTAGTATTTTCTGTTGTAGCTTTGCTTGCTTCCTTCGTTGCTCAAACAAAAAAATCAAAAAAATAAGGAACTATTATGAAACAACATAGAATTACAGTAGGGTCAGTTTTTTCAATTTTAGCATTTGCCGTATTTATAATTTCTTTTACATTACCTGTAGTTTCTGTGGGCAGTGTAGGGGGCGCTTCAATATATTATTATATTGCACAAATTGATGCTTTAACTGAAAACAAAGAAATGTTTTGGGCGATAATATTATTTATTGCTGCGGCAGGGCTTATGCTTTTCTGCATTATAACAGCCATCTTGTTTTTATGTAAGGGTGAAGGGAATAGGAGCGTTTTCTTCACAAGAGTTATGGCCTTTTTTGCTTTTGCCTTGTGCGTGACAAGTGTGGTTTTGTTTGCTATTAAAAATGAAAATATTGTGGGCACGGGGACAATCGTTCCAATGGTAAGTTCATTTTTGTGTTTTGTTGGAAATTTAATCCTGCCAAGCGAAAAAGTAAACTAAATGTCAATATGTATAAAAAACACCTTCCTGAACAAAATACTTTCAGGGAGGTTTTTTTATGAAAAAATCACAGATTAGGTGCATCGTCGGTAATGTTATGATTTTAGTCGCTTCAATCTTAATAATTTGTCTTTATGCGCTTAAAATGGTTGAAGGAACAGGCTATGGTTCGATTTATTCAGAGATAACAACACTTAACACTTTTTCAGGTGTCAATGAAGCTTATTTTATGGTAGCGGGCATAAGTTTGATTATAAATTTAATTTTAGCTAGCTCGCTTGTTATTTTAAGTTCTTTGGGAATATTTGGTGGTATATTTGACATAAAAGGTTTAAATATGACGACGGCTAACAGAACTATAACTATTTTTTTGTTAGTGTTGTCTGCTTTGGCACTCGGCATGATGATAACTTTTGTCGCTTTGCTTCCTACAAACAATATGGTAGGTGCGGGAATAATTGCAACTTTTTTACTATCCATCACTGCTCTCGTTGGAGCATTTGTTGCTCAAAGCAGAAAAATATATAGAAACTAAAATCTTGCAAATGCAAGATTTTATTTTGTTACATTTAATTTTTATAGTATAATAAAAACATAATAGAGTTTAAGAGGGATTATGAAGGAAATAAAGTTAAGGGGTATGATTGGGAACTCCATATTGATTTTGTCAAGCGTGATGATGGTTGCTTTTATTGCGCTTCCAATGTTGGTAGCGACTAATGGTGGACCTGTTTATAGCATAGCGCAATCAATGTTTAATTTGGTTGCTATTTCAAAAGATTTAGGCACAAATATCACTTACTATCTAGTTTCTAGTGCCTTTATGATTTCTTTTTTAGTTTTTGCTGTGTCCTTGCTTATTCTTTCTATACTTTCTTTAATAGGTATGTGCAAAGATAATATTAAGTTAAATATGACAATTGCAAACAGAGCAATTACACTCATTAATGCCGTTATATGTTCTATATCAATTATATTTTTAGTTTTTTACCACCAAGCAAATAAGGTTGTTACGACAGCATTAGGCTACGGCTTGTTTTTGGAAATAGCAGCTGCCTTTTTAGGAGTCGTTGCAAGCTTTGTGGCTCCATCTCGAAATTTTTATAAAAATTTTTGATTAAAATGTTAATCTAAAATTTCGATGTTGGAGATTTTGTTGTCTAACATTTCGAGTTTTACAACATAATAACCAGACTTTTTTACTATTAAAAATTTTTCCTGCGAAAGAGGAAGAATTTTTTTTATTTCACCAAAATAAGCTTTAAGTTTTTCTTCACTAGGGCTTAAATTTTCCCACATTAAAGAAAGCGCAGACTTGTACTCTCTATTTTTTATCTTTTCCAAAAATTTTAATGCAACAATTTTACTGTTTTTGGTTTGCGGTTCAATAGTTTTAGCTCGAATGATACTATTATCAACAATTGAAAATTTTTCTTCTTTCCCGTATTTTTGACAGGAAAGTTCTCCGTTGTTAAATTCTATTATAGAGCCTATTTCATTAAATATGTCATAAGTGTTTATATTCAAAAGAATGATTTGTTCTTCGGAGAGTCCTTTTATTTTTAAAACAACGAAATCTTTATATGAACTCAACTCATAAGTTTTTGGTTGTATTGTTTGCACGGTTACTATTCTTTCATCGGTTTCAAATTTTGCTTGTTCAGTAGAAAGAGCCAACTGAATTTTCCTTTCATTTAAAGCAATTTCATCTTTTATTGTTATTAAAGGTGGATTTTCTGTCAACAAACATAATTGCCTATCTTCAAGGTTAAATTGTTGGCAAAAGTTTTTATTAATTTGCGATAAATCCAAAACAAAAGCTATGTTATCTTTTTTTCCTGTTGCAGGGTAGATATATAAAATTTCTGGATTTAAAAAAGTCAAACAACTTGCTTCATCTAAAAATTCTTCATTCTTCGCCCATTTGACTAGACAAGGGTACTCGCTTCTTAATTCAATACTTTTCATAGGCTTATTATATGTGGTGTAAATTATTTTTTAGTATTAATTTATAAAAATTTGTCAATAAATTTTTCAATAAAGGAGATTTTATGAAAGGATTGTGGAATGATAATGAGATAAAAATGCTTTTCGATGAAGTTGAAAAATCTAAAAAAGAATCCCAACCTGTTAGAAAAGCTTTCGAAAATCACGCTGTTAAATTCAATAGAAAGCCAAACAGTGTAAGAAATTACTATTATGCCGAAATCGACAGACTAAAAAATGATGCTGACAGATTAAACTCACTTGATATAGATTTAAAATTACACGAAAAATTAAAAAGAAATTATTTTAGTAATGAGGAAAAAAATGAAATCATCACTAAAATTAAAAGTTTGGTTAATAAGGGCTTTTCCGTTAGAAAAGCGTGTATGCAATTGTCGGGAGGAGATGTGACATCAATGCTGCGTTATCAAAATAAATTTCGAACTTGTCGTGAGCAAAAGCCTAACAATGTTTTAAAATTTCGAAAACAAATGCAACTTACTGAAGGCGACTTGCAGGGTTTGTTTTTTGGCGTAGTAAAACTTATTCGTAAAAGCATTGAAGAACAAGTTAATTTAGAAAACTCTAATAGTGAAAAAAAATATCAAGATGAAATAAGAAGGCTTATAACAAAGGTCGGACAAAAGGACCGAGAACTTGTTTTTTATAAAAATGACAACTCAAGATTAAAAACAGAAATTTTAAGTCTTAAAAAACAACTTATGTTTAAAAATTGCGTTGTAGCAAAAAAACTCTCCGCAAAAAATATGCAACCTTAAAATGTTTTTTAAAATTTTTCATATTGTGCTAAAATTTAGCTATGATAAAAATTATTACGGGGGCGAGCCTTTTTCAAGCAGCAAAAAATACAATTAAGAATTTACCCCCAGATAATACATATATTGTTGTTCCAGACAGAGCTACTCTAGTGATGGAGGAGCTTGTTTTTGATTTGCTTGATTTAAAATGCTCTTTTAATCTTAATGTTGTTGGACTTTCTACTTTGGCTTTGCGAGGATTTCAAACGACGAAAAAACCACTTTCAGAAATGCAAGCTGTGCTTTATGTTAAAAAAGCCGTGGATAATTTGCAAGGGAAGTTAAAATATTTTCAGTCGGGTAATGTAAGTTTTTGTAAACAAATTTACAAATTTATTTCACAATTTAAAAGCTCTTCTTTAAAACCGCAAGATGTAGTATGCAAAAGCGAAAGATTGAACCTCAAAAATAAATTTGAAGATTTAAAGATGGTTTATGAAGAGTTTGAAAAGCTGACGCAGGAAAGCTTGGATCCCAGTGAAGTTTTAGAGCATTTTGCAGAACAAATACCACTAAACGAGGAAATGCTAAACTCACATTTTGTTTTTATAGGCTTTGACAGTTTTACTTCTAAACATTATTTTGTTATAGAACAAATCGCAAAATATTGTCGCTCATTGACTGTAGCATTGGCAAAACCTTTATGTGTTTCAAATGCTTATATTTATGAAACAGATGTTGAAGAAAAATTAAAAAAGATAGCAAAAGGCTGTAAGGTCGAAATACAAATTGAGTCTCCCTCTTGCTGTTTAACTCCTTCTGCAAAAGCAATCGCCGAAAATCTTTTTGCCAAACAACAGAAGTATATTGAAAATGCAAAAATCTCCATAAAAGAGGCTGACATTCCTAAATCAGAGGCGGAGTTTGTCGCAAAAACGATATGCTATCAGGTGTATAAAGGAAAAAGATATAAAGACTTTGCTGTGGCTTGTAGCGATTTAAAACTTTATGCAAAAGAGTTGGAAATTGAATTTGAAAAAAATAAAATACCTTATTACATCGATTTATCCGTAAATGCATCGCAAACATATTGTGCTTTATTTTTTCAAAAGATGATTTCGTTTGCGTTCAAAAAGCTTCGTAAAAGCGACTTGTTGTTTTTAATCAACTCTCCCTTTTTTGACTTCGATCGAGAATTAATTTC
>CALWII010000040.1 GCA_944380695.1 uncultured Clostridia bacterium
AGATTTGTACTTAAAAACTTTAACGAAACGAAGATAGAGATAACCATATTGCAAGTAAACCAAAAAATTAATTATACAATAATAAAAACACAAAGTTTATAAACACTGTGTAGAACAATAAATAAAACAGCACCAAGTTACTTTGGTGCCGTTTTTATATGGTAGCGGTAACTGGGCTTGAACCAGTGACCTTACGGGTATGAACCGTACGCTCTAGCCAGCTGAGCTATACCGCCATTGAGGTTGCGTTAGTATTATACAAAAAAAATATCGTCAAAGTCAATAGATTTATAGCATTTGCTTTGAATTTTGACCAAAATTTTGTATACTATATTCAATTTAAGGAGGCTATATGATTTTAGATCAAATCAAGGTTGCTAATGTTGAGGCGATAAAGACAAAAGACCAAACAGCACGAGCACTTTACAGCGTGCTTTTGAATAAGCTTAAACTCGAGGAAATAAACAAGAGACAAGCAGGCGGGACTTTGACAGATGGCGATACTGCACAAATTTTACAAAAAGCGTCAAAAGAACTTTGCGAGGAACGAGATAATTATGTCAAAGCAGGAAATATGCAAATGGCAGAGGTTATAGCTAAACAAATCACTCTTATTGAAAAATATTTACCGAAAATGCTTTCACGAGAAGAAATAAAAAAGATAATTTTAGAGTTACCTGATAAATCTATTCCTGTCGTTATGAAATATTTTAAGCAAAACTATCAAGGCTCCTGTGATATGAAGGTTGTAAACGAAGTTTTAAGGGAAATTTGATGAAAATTTTTGCCATTAGTGATTTGCATTTGTCCTTAAATAATCCTAAACCAATGGATATATTTGGACCGACTTGGGAAAATTATGAGAAAAAAATTTTTTCAGATTGGAAAGATAAAGTCGCAGAAAACGATATCGTGCTGTTGGCAGGAGATTTTTCTTGGGCGATGAGATTGGAAGAGGTTAAGCCGGATTTAAAGTTAATTGAAAAGTTGCCGGGGAAAAAAATTTTGATTAGAGGCAACCACGATTATTGGTGGGGTTCAATTTCTGCCGTTAGAAACATTCTTCCTGAAAATATCGTTGCGATACAAAACGATGCAGTAAAAATTGGCGATATTATTTTTTGTGGAACGAGGGGTTGGACTGTACCAGAAAAGGGCGTTTTTCAATCCGAAGAAGATGAAAAAATATTTAAGAGAGAAGTTATAAGGCTTGAATTAACCTTACGGCAGGCAAAAAAATTACAAACCAATAATGAAAAAATTGTTTGTATGATGCATTTTCCCCCTTTTAATTTTAAAAAGGAGGAAAGTGACTTTACTAGACTTATAGAAGAAGCTGGTGTTCAGGTTGTTGTGTTTGGACATTTGCACGGGCTTAAAAATAAGCAGAATAAATTTGTCGTCGGAGGAATTGATTATTTTTTAACCTCTTGCGATATGCTTGAAAACAAGCTAATTGAAATAGATGTTTAAAAGCTATTACAATAGTAAATAATTGACATAAATTTGTAAAAATGTTAAACTAATCTAGTTTGATATAGATTGCGATTGTTCGATTTTAATTATCAATGAATATTTTGCGAGATCTTAAAGAACTTTACGGAGAAAATATGAAAAAAATTTGGAAAATTTTAGCTTTAGTTTTTATGGTGGGTATGTTTTCGTTCGCTTTGGTTGGCTGTTCTTATGCAAGTGGAATTCCAAATAGCAAAAGCGAGCAAATTATTTTTAATGGTGGAATAGTTTCGGTTGTCGATGATAACATATTTTTTGCAAATGGATATGCGACTTCTGATATAACTACTATGGACGAATATAATGCTGCCGCTAATTATTCTTACTTGGCAAGGCTAAATGTTGCCGATACGAACACAGAGCCATACAGTTCTCCTGATGGCGTTCTAAAAATCAACAGTGAGGTTACAGGTTATAGCAATATGTACAATTTCGTTTTAGGCGATTTTGTCTATTATGTTAGCCCTAACAAACACCAAACTTCATCTAACACCCATATTTTTACTTACATTTCAATTTTTAAAACACGATTAAATGGAAAAGATACAAAAGAAATTATGACAACAACTTCTTTTGATTCGGCAAAAGCTCAATTAAGAGCAGTTCAATTTCAGGGGCAGAGCTTTTTACTCGTCTACGATGGAACCCAATTAAATTGCATAAATTTAAATAACGATTCGGTTTCCTTGATTTCAAGTGCAGCAACCAGTGTGGCTTTGCCAAAAGAAAATGAAAGCTTTAACGGTAAAGTGTACTACACGGAAGACAAAGAAAACATCTACGGACAAGAGGGCAACGAAGTTTATGAATACAGTTTAATAGACGGTTCGAGCGAAGCCATTATGAAAACCATCAACAATACTATTACATTTACAGGCAGATGCGGTGATGAGTTATTTTTTACAAGACTTAACGAAACCACAAACATCTCAGCGACATATATTTTAGATGCTAAAAAGTTAACCAGTTCAAGTTTTCTTTCATCAGCACAGGAATTTTATACAGCTGCTGTCACAGATGTTTATAAAATAAACAGCGATTTGGCAAAGGATTACAATGGTTATGTATTTTCATCTTCGCTTTCGGGCAATGCACAAATTCTTTATAAACAAAATTCTTCGACAACACCTGTGTTGCTTTTAGCAAATGGTGAGTTTTCATCTATACTGTTTGTATACAAAGATATCGTAATTTATTCCACTGAAACCGGTTTGGCATATAAGAGTGTTTTAACACCAGACGCAACGACAACGATTGTTGATGATATGACCATTGCGGATTCAAACATAGGTTATGATTTTTATGAAAGTGGCAATTTAAAAAATATATATTTCTATGCTCAAAGAGTTTATCAACCTGTTGAAGACGATGCTAGCTCAACAGATGAGGACAGCGAAACCGATGCAAATTATTATTTGTATCAAGTGGAATTTAATTCTCTTTTAACGCCAAATCTTCTTTCACAGACGGTGATTTAATAAAAGATTTTTTTAAAAAAATGCAGAAAAATTATTAAAATTGTAAAATAAAAAGGTATCGACAAAATTAAACAAAATCAGACATAACTCGCATATAAAGTTGCGAGTTATTCTTTTTTTTGTCGTGTTTTTGTGATAATTTAAATATGTTTCACCATTTAAGTGAAATTTAAGATTTTTCGAAATAAAAAATAAAAGGAGTGAGAAATATGGAAAATCAAGCGTCGCACAAAGGAAAAATTAGAATATATATAGCAGATAAAGTCGAGGATAATCCATTGTTGAAATATTTTCGTGAAAGTGAAAAATTCGCTCTTTTAGGTTCAAGCTCGAATGGAGAGGAGGTGGCAAAAGATATCCCTTTGCTTAAACCAGATTTCTTAATTTCAGAAGTTCTGCTCAGTGGAATTGATGGCTTCGAAGTACTTGAAAAAATTAAAGAATCTATGGGCGAAAAAATGCCAAAAATTATATTTGTTTCAAATTTAACACATAGCGGTTTTGTCAACAAAGCTATCAATGAAGGTGCAAGCTACTTTATGATTAAACCAATTTCTCCGGAGATTTTAGAAGAAAGAATTTTCGACTTACTTAACAATCAAACTGCAAACAAAGTTGTTTCAATGAAAAATGACAAACAACTTGATGAAAGAATTTCAAACATTTTTATTAGCATAGGTATACCTGCACACATAAAAGGATATCAGTTTTTGCGTGAGGCGGTGAAGTTGGCGGTTGAAAAACCAGAAATAATAGGTTCTATAA
Source organism: uncultured Clostridia bacterium (assembly GCA_944380695.1). Classification (GTDB taxonomy): domain Bacteria; phylum Bacillota; class Clostridia; order Christensenellales; family UBA1242; genus Caccovivens. The sequence continues at coordinate 3,759 of CALWII010000040.1, forward strand.
CAAAACAACTTTATCCCACTATAGCTGAAAGGTTTGAAACAAGTTCTTCGAAAGTAGAAAGAGGTATGCGCCACGCTATTGAGGTGGCTTGGAATAGAGGAAAAATCGAAAACATCAATTCGCTTTTTGGATTAAAGATATACAACAGCAATGAAAAACCAACCAACGGTGAGCTCATCGCACTGATTGCTGATAAAATGATTATGGAAGGTTAATTTTGTTGACAGAAAAATTAAACGATGTTATAATCTAATTATGGATTTGAATTATACACAAAAAGAAAAAGACAAGGTACATTTTTCTCAAGCAATAGGCATTTTATTTTCCTCTACGCTTGTGGCTATGCTTGTGTTGTACTTCTTAAAATTAATAAATTTGGATATGGCTTCACTGGCAATATTAGGTTTCGGTTCGATTATCTTATTTGCTTCAACGAACACCTTGTCCATCAAATTTTCAAGATTTTGGGCTGGCGTTATGAAAACAATTGCTTGCTTTTTTATGCTCGGGTTTTTTGCTTTGCTTTTCTATTTCTTCGCAGTAGGAACGATGACTTTTTAAGTTGTCGTTTTTTTTCAATTGTTAACAAGTTTTAAAATCTATATTGTTTTTTTTACTTGACAAACTAATTAATTTTTTTCATACTTACAGTATGAAATTTTTTTTATTGGCCATTTCTTTTCTTGTTTCAAGTTTAGGGCAGTACACGGCAGGTGAAACGCTGTTTGTTATAGCTAATACAGTGTCTTTATATGCTGCGCCAAATTTTGATAGTGAGCAAGTTTTAACTTTAAAAAAAAATGACGAGGTCGTTTTTATAAGCGAGGAAGAAAGCGGTTTTCTAAAGGTCGAAGCAGAAGGCGTTGAGGGATATGTTTATAGCGAAGTTGTCGGGAAAGAATTACCCGAACAGCAGGTTATTTTATCATATAATGCGACTATTATAAACAAGACGGACATTATTGACCAATTCTCTGGCGAAGTTATTTGTACCGTTGAGCCGGGCAAAAGAATCTTTTTGTACGAGGGTTATGGTACGGAGAAAAAATATTTAGCAGTTCAGTTAGAGCAAAACGGGGATATCATTTTTGGGCTGGTGGACATCAACGCTGTGAAGCCCGATGGTGTTAATGTCGCTTTGATTGTTTCATTAAGTGCAATTGTTGGTATCGTGAGCATTATGATTATTCTTTTGGGGATTACGAAGAAAAAACGGCACAAGCGATTGCAAATGGAAGATTAAACTGATAAGCTTAATGTAAAAAAGGAGCTTATTTATGAATGAAATTGATAAAATTAAACTTGAAATTGAAAAAATAAAGAAAATGCTTTGGATTTTGACAAACAAACCATCAGAACCCACTGATAAGCAAGATGAAAACAGTTAGATTGCTCAAAAATAAAATTTCAAAAGTTAAGTAAAAGTCGTGTTGACAAATTTGATTAATAAAAAAAATAAAGCAATAACTTGCTTTATTTTTTTTGTTTTGAAATGTACAAGCAAACAAAAACTATTGAAATTGTTAAAAATATTTCGTTTTTTATATTAACTTTGTTATATTAACTTTATAAAAGCATAAATTTCAATTTAATAAAAAAGTGAAAAAGTTATACAGAAATTTTTAGGACTTTTTGAACAGCGATTATATTAAAATTTTTTAACAATTAGTCGATTATCTAATATATGAGTTTTTGTTTAATATAAATAAAAGTTTTTAATTTACAGGCCCTATTGTCTTAACTTGATGTGTAGTTCTCGAAGTTGTTTCTCATCAGCTTCAATTGGTCCGCCCATTAACACATCTTGTGCACGACTATTCATAGGGAATGGCACAACATCTCGGATATTAGAAATCCCTAGCATCAACATCAACAAACGCTCAAAGCCCGGTGCGACTCCTGCGTGTGGAGGAGCTCCATATTGAAAAGCGGTGTACAGTGCGCCAAATCTTTTTTGGATTTCTTCTTCGCCGTAGCCAACGATTTTAAACAATTCTATCATTATATCTTTATCAGTGTTTCTTACAGCGCCCGATGCTACTTCATAACCGTTTGCAACTAGGTCATATTGATAGGCATCAATTTCAAGAGGGTTTTTGGTTTTAAGTTCGTCCAATGTTACTTTTGGCATATTAAAAGGATTATGACAAAAAGCGATTTTCCCATCGTCGTCAAGTTCAAACATAGGGAAATCTACAATCCAGCAAAATTCTATTCGGCTTCTATCAATCAAATTTAGCTTATCACCAACTTCTTGTCTTAAAAGGCCGGCAAGCTTATAACAAGTTTTTGGATTTGCGTCAGCGATAACAAAAATATCGTCGCCAACATTCGCGCGTGTTTTTGATTTAAGGTCATTGCATTCGGTTTCAGAAATGAATTTTACTATTGGTCCTTTTAAAGAACCGTCATCTTGGACGCGTACCCAAGCGAGTCCTTCGGCGCCTTCATTAAGCATTAATGCTTGAAGTTTATCAAAAAAGCTTCTTGGCTGTGAACTTGCATTAATTGAAAAACCTTCTATTGTTTTGTTTTTAAAAGCAGAAAATGTTGTGTTTTTGAACACATCTTCAAGATTAGTCATAATTATAGGGTTTCTTAAATCTGGCTTATCGGAGCCAAATTTTATCATTGCATCTTTAAAAGAAAACCTTTTAAAAGGCCCTTTGTTAAACGGGAATTTGCTAAATTTTGAAAATAGTTTTTCCACAAGCGTTTCAACTGCCTCTAAAACATCGTCTTGTGTGGCAAAACTCATTTCCATATCTATTTGATAAAAATCCCCAGTCAATCTGTCTGCTCTAGGGTCTTCATCTCTAAAGCAGGGTGCTATTTGGAAATATTTGTCGACACCACTGCACATTAGTAATTGTTTAAATTGTTGTGGGGCTTGTGGCAATGCGTAAAATTTACCTTTATGAACTCGGCTTGGAACTAGGTAATCTCGTGCACCTTCTGGACTTGGAACTGTTAGTATGGGCGTTGCGACCTCTGTGAAGTCAAGTGCTCTCAAAACGGTTCTTGTTTCAAAAGCTACATCAGCCCTCAACTTTATCATTTGTTGCATTTTATCGTTTCTTAAGTCCAAGTATCTGTACTTTAGGCGAACTTCTTCGTTCACCTTCATACTGTCTTTAATTTCAAAAGGCAACATAGCTTTTGATTTTGAAAGAACTCGAAGTTGGTCAATCAAGACTTCCACTCTGCCAGATTTTATAGAAGGATTTATTGTTTCTAAATCTCGCAACACTACTTTACCTTTTATTGAGATAACACTTTCTTTTGTTAAAGAAGTGAGCAGGGAGTCATCATAGGTTTTTAGTTGTACTATACCTGACTTATCTCTTAAATCTATAAAAACAATTCCGCCGTGATCTCTTACGGTGTTCACCCAACCAGCGAGTTCTACATTTTTTCCCACGAGCGTCTCGTCAACGCTTTTAAGCATCATTGTGCGATACATCTTATTCTCCTTGAATTAATTTTTCTTTTAATTTTTCCATAACTTCTTGTGCGTTTGCTTTTCCCCTTGTCTCTTTCATAACTTGACCGACAAGGAAATTAAGAATTTTTTCATCTTTTTCGCGTTTAAATTGTTCTACGACAGCTTGTTTTTCTGCCATCACTTTGTCTAAAATATTGAAAACAAAGTCTGAAGATAGGTCAGCCATAATCCCTCGTTTTTTAGCTTCAGCTTCGGCATCGTAATCTTTACCCCAAATATCAGCTAAAAATTCTTTTGCTGTCAGTCTTTGAATTTTTTTCTCATCAACTGCTTTAATTAACCATACAAGATTTTTTTTGTCAATGCCCAAACCAGCGCCACCTTTGATTCTAGCCAAAATTTCTGTTGTGAACCAATTTGCTACCGATTTTGGCTGTGGGTATACGGTGATACATTGCTCATAAAAGTCAGCAATGGATTTATCTGCTAGCAAAACATCTGTGTCATATTCGCTTAAACCATATTCTTGCATATACTTGTTTTTTATTTGTTCAGGGAGAGGTGGCAGCGACTTTTTTATTCTCTCAATATCATCAGCAGAAATTTTTACGGCGAGTAGGTCAGGGTCAGGAAAGTATCTGTAATCTTCGGCGTTTTCTTTTGTGCGCATTGTGTAGCTTTCGCCTTTTTCAAAATCCCATTTTCTTGTTTCTTGCTCTATTTTCCCACCATCATCTAAAATTTCTTTTTGACGAGCGATTTCGTATTCTATTGCACTATGGATTGACCTAAATCCCATAAGATTTTTCATTTCTACCTTTGTTCCAAAACGGTTGCTTCCTTTTGGGCGCAAAGATATATTTACATCTGCTCGCATTTGACCTTTTTCTAGTTCACAGTCTGCAACTCCAGAATAAATGTAGATTTGTCGCAATTTTGTAAGGAATTCAATTGCTTCATCGGCTGTTTCGATATGAGGTTCTTTAAGCGCGTCGGTTACGAGTTCGATTAGCGGGACACCACCTCTATTGTAATCTACAAAGGTTTCATTTCCACTATGCACAAGTTTGCCGGCATCTTCTTCCAAGTGAATTCGGTTGATAGGAATGTTTTTATCAAAAACCTTTAAATGTCCATTGACACATATTGGTTTTTCAAGCTGGCTGATTTGATAAGCTTTTGCAAGATCGGGATAGAAATAGTTTTTTCTTTCAAATATGGCGATTGGGTTTATTTCAAAGCCAAGGGCAAGTCCAGCTTTTATTGTTTGTTCTACTGCATACTTATTTAAAACAGGTAATGCTCCTGGCAAACCAACGCAAACAGGACAGCAGTTAGAATTTGGGGAAGAGCCGTATTCGTTTTTACAAGAACAAAAACATTTTGATTTAGTTTTTAATTCAGCGTGCACTTCAAGCCCTATTATAACATCATATTGCATTGTTGGCCTCCTTTTTGACAAGTTTTTCCACTAGTAAAGCGAGGTCGTATATGTTTTTTTCACCAAACTTTTTGCCGAACAGCTGTATTCCGAGAGGCATTTTGTTTTTGCCCTTCCCAAACGGAATAGAGAGGGAGGGAGAACCGACTATGTTAGCAGTAACAGTAAAAACATCTTCCTTATAAGTTTCGACAGGGTCGCTTGGTTTGCTTCCAATTTTATAAGCCTCTCCTACGGTCGTTGGCATAATTAAAACATCACACAATTTGAAAGCATTCAAACAATCCTCTATTAGCAGACCTTGAACACCTTTGGCTTTATTGTAATATGCGTCATAGTAACCAGAAGACAACACATAGTTTCCAAGCATTATTCTTCGTTTTACTTCTTTCCCAAAACCTTCGCTCCTAGATTTTTTATAGATTTCTTGTAGCGATTTTGCGTTTTGATTTCTTGTTGTGTACTTTACGCCATCAAAACGAGCAAGATTGCTGGCAGCTTCTGCTGGCGCCAAAATGTAATATGTTGCAAGTGCGAGTTCAATATTTTTTATTGAAACAGGAACTATTTGTAATCCATTTTTTTTCAGTAAGTTGATAAAATCAAAAAAGTTATTTTCGCAGTCCATTCCTTTAATCATTTTTATTATTTCATTAGGAATTCCTATTTTAAGTTTGTCTGCGTTCTCAAATTTAGTATATTGTTCCACTTTTGTTTTTGAACTTGTCTCATCGTTTTCATCAAAGCCGGCCAAAACTTCGAGCATTAAAGCATTGTCTTCAATTGTTTTCGAAAAAATGCCCACTTGGTCAAGTGAACTTGCAAAAGCAACGACCCCATATCTTGAAATTCTTCCATAAGATGGCTTAAGACCGTAAATTCCACAATAACTTGCAGGCTGTCGCACACTTCCACCTGTTTCTGTGCCAAGCGCAATAGGGCACATATCCAAAGCAACAGCGCAGGCACTACCGCCAGATGATCCCCCAGGAACTCTATCAAAATCCAAAGGATTATGGGTTATTCCAAAGGCGGAGTTCTCTGTTGAACTGCCCATAGCGAACTCGTCCATATTTGCTCTGCCGATAATTATAGCTCCTTCACTTAACATCTTGTTTACAACAGTAGAGTTGTATTCTGCTTTATAGTTTTTTAAAAATTTTGAGCCACAACAGCACAATTTGTTTTTGTATAAAATATTATCTTTAATTATTATAGGAACACCTGCGAGCTTGCCATTAAAACCCGACTTAATTTTTTTGTCCATAATTCTTGCGTTTTCGATTGCATCATCAAAAGTTTCAAGTATGGCGTTATATTTTTCGAATTGTTTTATTTTGTTTAAAAAAGCTTGCACGGTTTCGACACAAGAAATCGTCCCTTTTTTAATTTGTTGTTTAATTTCAACAGCGGAAAGTTTTGTTATGTCCATAGTTTACTCCACAACTCGAGGAACTACAAAGCAATCTCTTTTCTGGACAGGTGCGTTTTGCAACAAGGCTGTCGGGGAAAGACTTGGTTTTATAGTGTCTGGTCTTAATTCATTTAGTTCTATGCTTTGGAATATGCGCTTACCTTCGATGTTTGCGTTTTTAATGTTGTCTGCCAGAGCAACAAGAGAGGTAAATTCTTTTTCAAAATCTTGCAACTCTTGTTGTGAAAATTCTAAATTTGACAACTCCGCAAGGTGTTTTATTTCGGTTAAGTCCATAAAATCTCCTTTATCATACCAAATCATTTTTTTGTATTATACACTACAATTATTAAAAATCAAAATCTTTATTAAATAAAAAAATCACGGGATTTGTGAACCCGTGATTAAATTTTAAAATTACGACAAAAGCTCACAAATGTTCGTGATTAAAAAAATTGCTATTATTGTTATTATTAATAATTGTTTGCATAATCCACCTATATTTTATTTTAACATATATGTTTTATTTTAGTCAAGCATAATTGCAACAAATTGACTTTTTGCTTTATATAAATTTAACAAGAGTGGCCTGAGCATCAAGAAAAAAATTTTAAAGTGTGAAGGAATTTTTGTTGATTGTACGATTAATTGAAGCTATGAGTTCGAGCTCTAACTCTGTTTTAATCATATTCATTTTTTCAAGAAATTCCACATCGTGAGCCAATCTGTCAGCTTCTCTGCTAATTTGTTCCCAACATTTTGTGCCGTCTAGATGTGACCCATATTTTTCTATAAAATCTAAAATTTGTACGACTTTTTCTTTATAAAAAGGAATGTCATCGATTACTAAATTATGTTCGGCAAGTAAAAGATCTATTTTTGAAAAAGGTGTGATAATATCATCTATAATTCGAAGGCAAAGACAAGAGTAAGCTACGCCACTTATTGAGTCATAAAATTCCTGAGGTAAATTTGTTTGAGGCTTTTTTTGATTATTTAACATTTTTTTATTTTTCATATTTACTTCCTTTTTAGAACGGTAATGCAATAACAACTATTTTTAAAAATTTAAAAAGTTTTAATAAGATTCGTTTAGCTATTTAGTTTATGTTTATTACTTAAGTCTTTCGAATAGAATATCGACTTGTGATTTATTATCTTCAACAGGTGGATTTTTTATTAACGCATTGACATCGTTTGCAATCTCTTTAACAACCTCGTCAATTGCATTTTTTGGCCTGTTTCCATAGGACAATATGGTTTCAGAAGTGTCAAAGTAATGCCATCTTAATTTTTCATTCAATAAATCTGGAATAAAGCGCCTAAATCCAATAAGAAAACAATTGATATCTTCGGCTGTAGTTACCCCCATCAAGTCCATAATTTGTGCAAAATCAACAATTCTTTTTGCGTAAGAAGGGCAGTAATTTCTTATGTCGGATGGCAATGCGTTGTCTGTAAACATATAGTCATAATCTTCCATCAAAGTTTGTATTGCAGTATCATAAAACACAAGCCCATAAAAAATTTCACAGGCTTTGTCAAGCATTGTCAAAAAAACTTTTTCATCTTCGTTGTCAATCAGGTGACTAAATAATTTAAGAAAGTCTTCTGGGTCATAAAGTTCAAATGGTTGATCGATATAATTTTGTATAGTCAAAATAACTTCATTTCTATCAGCACCACGCCACCATTTATCTCCTTCCATAACACCCTCCTTTGATGTAATAAGTTTAAACAAATTTTGTAGCAATGTCAATAGGGAAAATTAAAAAAAGTCTTAAAAATAGTCTTAACACGACAAATTAAAAATAAAATATAATATGAAAATATTGTGTATAAGAAAAAAACATATAGTATTAGTTTTTTGTGCGGTATTATTGATATCATTTGGAGTTTTTTGCATAGTGCAAGTTTCATCGACGCCTAAAACAAACTACACTATTGTAATAGATGCGAGGCACGGCGGAGTAGATGTCAAGTTAGGACAGTATGAAATTTTTTGACATATAAACTTGAATTTGCAAAATTTCTGGCTTAATATTTTTCTATAAAAGTTTGTGAGAAGATTCTTTACAAACTTTTTTGTTAAAAGTCGAAAATTTTTTATTAGAATAAGGAGAAAAGATGATATAATGGAAAAAGGACCGAGCGAACATGCTGGAAATTGGACATCACCAGAAAATGAAGTAGAACACTTTAAGCATGCAAAAGAATTTAATTAAATCCATATGATTATTCCGAAAGTGCGAAAAGATTTA
>CALWII010000041.1 GCA_944380695.1 uncultured Clostridia bacterium
AGATTTGTACTTAAAAACTTTAACGAAACGAAGATAGAGATAACCATATTGCAAGTAAACCAAAAAATTAATTATACAATAATAAAAACACAAAGTTTATAAACACTGTGTAGAACAATAAATAAAAAGCACCAAGTTACTTTGGTGCCGTTTTTATATGGAGAGGAGCGACTTGATAAATAAATTTATTTTTTTCTAGCGCTTGATATTTTCATTGCTAACAACTTTTCAATTCGCTCTTGCTCACTCGGGTTTGTAAATGATTGTTTATCAACTAAAAGTGAAACATTTTTTTCTATGTCAATTTGAATATATTTTTTGTTTATTTTATAATTTTTAATATCAGTATATTTTGATATGAATTGTTCAGAAACAATTCCATCAGTTGCTGACGAAATTATTCTATCATCAAAAAATTGATACAAATATGTTGTTTTTTGCGGGATTTTTTTGTTTTGTTTGATTAGTATAAGTTTAATAATTACGAAATATGCTGGATAAGTTATTGCACCAATGACGGCAAAAAATATGCTTTCAAAAACCAACTGCCCATCTTTGATCCTAAAAGCTAGCAGAACAAAGACAACGGCAAAAATTGCTACAATCCAACTACTTTTTAATATGGATAAATTTTGTAATTTAATTATGTCTTTTTTGGTCAAGACGGTTTCATTTGTCCCTAATTGCATTTCAGCCTCCAAGTAATTCAAATTATATAAGCGCTTTTACAAAAAGTCAAGAGAATTAACATTTTTATTGGTATACGCATAAAAATTATCGATAAGGATTTAAAAAAATGACAATGAAAAATAAGCCCAAAGTCTATAAAAAAAGCACAGTTTCAATAGCCAAAACAACCAAATTTGGCAAAAATGTTGAGGTCTTTCCTAATGTACATATCATTGGCATATGCGATATAGGGGACAATGTGAAAATAGGTCCGAATTCCACAATAATTAATAGTCGCATCAAAGCCAATACGCAGATAACTAACAGCTACATTGAAGAGTCGAATGTAGGCAGTTTCAATATTATTGGGCCTTTCGCGCGCCTGCGCCCAAATACAAAAACTTATGATAATGTGAAAATAGGCAATTTCGTAGAAATTAAAAACTCTAACATAGGCAACGGGTGCAAAATTTCACATTTAGCGTATGTCGGTGATGCAGACATAGGAGAAAATGTGAACATTGGTTGTGGTGTGATATTTGCTAACTATAACGGCCGAGAAAAAAACAGAACATTTGTCGGTGACAATGTGTTTGTTGGCAGTAATACCAATATAATAGCGCCTGTAACCATTGAGAGCAACTCCTATATTTGTGCGGGCACAACAGTGACCAACCATATTGTAGAGGGGGATTTCGTTATTGGCCGTGTTAGACAAGAGAACAAAAAAAATAGAGCAAGTAAATACTTAAAGGAGAATTAATATGGCAATATTTTTCGGAACTGATGGAGTTAGAGGAATTGTAAATAATGACCTGACTGAACAAGTCGCACAAATGGTGGGGAACTCTATTGCTAGAAAAAAACTAAATGCAAAAATTTTGGTGGGTCGAGACACAAGAGAAAGCGGAAGTTATTTGACTTGTGCATTTTCAACAGGCGCTTTAAAAGGGGGCGCTTATGTAGATGATGCAGGTATATTGCCAACGGCTGGGATTTCTTATCTGACTAAATTAAAAAAATATGACTACGGCGTTATGATTTCTGCCTCGCACAATCCTAGAGAATATAACGGTATTAAAATCTTTGATCATCTAGGCAAAAAACTCAATGAAAAGGAAGAAGCAGAGCTAGAAAGATATTTCGGTTGTCCTCAAATTTTTTCCTCTTTAAAAGTTGGTAAATATCAAAAATTATCAAGTTATAAAAATTTGTATATAAATTATTTATTGTCGACGGTTTCTTGTAAATTGAACTCTATGAAAATAGTATTGGATTGTGCGAACGGCGCATCTTTTCAAGTTGCACCCACAGTTTTCAATAAGCTGGGAGCAAAAATCGTAAAATCTGCTTGTACTAACAATGGGAAAAAAATTAATGTCAACTGTGGTTCAACTCATATTGAAAATTTAAAACAAAAAGTCGTTTCAGAAAAAGCCGATGTTGGCTTTGCGTTTGACGGCGATGCCGATAGGATTATTGCCGTGGATAAATCAGGTGAGATTTTTGATGGAGACAAATTGCTTTATGTGTTAGCTGTTTATTTTTACGAAAAAGGTCGTTTGAACGGTGACACAGTTGTGGGAACAAGCAACACAAACTCTGGCATTTTGTTAAGCTTGAATAGAAAAAAAATTAACTTTATCAGAACCGATGTGGGTGATAAATATGTTATTGATGCTATGGATAAAATGAACTTGTCTTTGGGCGGAGAACAATCGGGGCATATAATTATGCGCAATTTTTTACCAACAGGAGACGGAGTGCTTTCTGCTTTGCAAATAGCTTCTATAATGATGGAAAAAGGAAAAAGTTTGGCTGAATTGTTCGACGCAAAACTTCTGGTACAACTAAACAAAAATATAGTTGTTGAAGACAAATTAAAAGTTTTAAATAATGAAACACTTTCAAAAAAGATTTTACAAATTTCCAATGAGATTGCACCAGGCGGAAGAATTTTAGTTCGAGCTAGTGGTACTGAACCCAAGATAAGAATTATGATTGAACATAGCGACGAATGTAAGGCGGAACGCTATTTATCAGAACTCGAAAGCACTATAATGAAAATCTAAAACAAGTCAAAAATGTTTGTTTTTCGACAAAGTATATATTAAAATATTTGCGTGACGAAAAAGTTAAGATATCTATTAAGTGTGGTTGGAGTTTTAGTGGTTGTGGGTTGTTTAGTAACAAT
>CALWII010000042.1 GCA_944380695.1 uncultured Clostridia bacterium
TTTGTTGGAAGAGATTATCAAATGAAAAATGATTTTTCAGAAAAACTCGCATCTCAAGCTGACGAAGAAGTAAAAGAAATTTTGAGTTATAACTACGAGCGAGCAAAGAAAATTTTAACTCAAAATAAAGAAAAACTTGATGAGATGGCAAAACTTTTGCTTGACCGTGAAACTATTTACACCGATGAGGTGAATATGATTATGGAAGGGAAAAGTGCAGATGATATAGTTAAAATTATGGAAAAACGGGATAAGGCACAGAAAGAAAAAGAAAATAAGCTTAAAGAACAACAACAAGAACAAAAAATGCTTGAACAATATCGTAACAACATTGAAGAAGGGAAAAGACTTATGCAAAATGGCATTATAACAGAAGAAGAATATGCCGGGATTGTTCAGGATTACGAAAACTTTATAAAAAATTCAAGTTTAAAAAGTAAAACTCAAAACAAAGAACAAATAAATTCCTCTGATAATCAAATTATTGATGAAAAGGTTGAGCCGAAAACTCCAAAGCGAGTTCGTGCGAACAAAACTATATCAGTTGAGAAAAAAACAAGACAAAAAAGCAATGATGAAAAGCAATTGAAGGAAAAAACAATTGCGAAAAAAGACAAAAAAACAGATGATGAAGGAGACAACAACTAATGCCAAAAAGCGTTTTGATTGCTGATGAATCAGAAATAATTAAACGGAAAAAAATAAAAAAGATTTCAGCTTTATGTTTGATGAGTATCGCTTTTATTTTGGTTGTGCTGATTGTTATCGCCGCTTGTATAAATGTCAATTTGAAGCCTAATTTTGTTGCTTCTCCAGACAGAATTATTATTTATAATAAAACATCAACTTATGGAGAATTTACTTCTGGCAGTGCGGTCAGTGATGATTCTAGGTATGACGAATTTCTTGACTTATTCAACGAATCGTTTACGACTAGTTACCTGGTCGCTTTGTTTAGTGGCAGGCTAGGGGGATACTATATTGATAAGAGCAGTGAAGTTTCTTTGAAATACTCCGATGTTATGACTGAACTTCAAGAGGGTTATTATGCGGAATTTAAATATACAACTCCTCAAACTTTGACATATTCGAATGGTGATATTTATTACAGCAGTTATGCAAGCAATACTCCGGTTGAATATAACAGCTTGTATTTTGCTCTTTCTGAAAATGATGGCGTTAAAGATGTTAACATTTTTGTTGCATATAAAACAGCATCTTCAACTTCAAGTTATATTATTCAAATCAACAATAAAGGAAATACGAATCTTATTTATCAAAATTTATCAAAATTTAAAGGTTAAAAAAAACTCCCTGTGGGAGTTTTTTTTAATGAAAATGTGCTTTTCAAATTTTTGAATTAAGTTATTTGAATTGAACTGTGAGAATATTAAATATTTTAGAAAAATATATTTAATTTTAGTTTGCAATTGCTTTTATGGATTATAAGCCGAAGGTCTTTCTTTTTCTATTTTAGCCCTCACTGTCTCTGTTGTGGTTGTAGTAACTTTTTGTGGGGGTATAAATTCAACATTGTTTTCGGGGAGTGTCATACCTTCTTCGAGGTCTGCTGTTCCTTCTACAATAATGCCTTCTTGTGGAAGATATATGTCGTGGCGTATTTCTTCTTCATTAATTAATTCGTTATCCTTATAGTATTGTGTGTAACCTTTTGATTCATAACCTTCCCGTGGATATCTAACTCGGTAATATTCGCCTTTATATAATACTTTGTCGGTGTATTCTCCGTTTGTATCTGATATAATTTTGTCACCAGAGTGTGGTAATACTTTTATAAACTCTGCGCGAGTTTTTATTTGCTCGCCGTTGTCAAATTTTTGTCCGTAAATTTCGGCATAAACATTTTCATTATCGTGATATGTTTTTATGTAGATAGGGGAATCAAGATTGTTTTTAAATACAAGGTCTTAATAACCCTCTGATACCATTGCATCAAATGAGAGGGGAACATAGCTTGCAGGTATTGAATGATGATTTACCTGTAAAACATCTACTCCTGCTAAAACCAAAGCATTATATAGAGTAGTCGAAGCCTGGCACACTCCACCGCCTGTTCCTTTTACATAAGCACCGTTGAGTATTATATTTGCCTGCTTATAACCATTTTCTTCTGTTCTTGGCCCGGTGGTGTTATTGAAGCTTACCTCTTCTCCTGGCAAAAAGATTTTGCCATTGAATGATTCAAGTGCTTTTGCAACATTATTTTTTCTTTCCGCTGATGATGTAGCGTAACTTGTTGAAAAACTTGCCCTTTTTGCTATTGAAGAAAGTATTTTATTAGAATCAATTTCAACGGGGATTTCTATAACGGGTATTTCAATATCCAAAGTTTTTAAATTTTGCAAACCATCATCAATCAAGTTTAGCAGTTTTGCTCTGTCAACTATGATTGAGCTTTTGCCTTCAGTTAGCGAGAACATCGGATTAGCATCAGGATTGAAAATCACTTTTGGATCTTCACCCAAAGTTTCAATTTCGCTTGCTATTGCATCAAGCTTTTCGTCCAATCCACCCAAAACCGTTTTATATGAGACATTGACTGTCAAGCCATCTTTTTTTATTTTGTTTTTATCTCTATATCGTTGAATGAAGTTTCCCGAGTGGCCAACTTTCATTACTTCTGTGAGCGCTGGACCAACTTCGTTTTTTACTTCAAAATCGCTACCAGAAAAAGTCCAAGTTTTGTCTTTATATATTAAATTAAGTTTTATATCAGAGCGGGAAGATAGCAATGAATAAGAAATTATGTTTTCAGCTTGCGATTGAGTCATACCGGAGATATCTATTCCGTTCACATAAGTTCCTTCTAAAAATGTGTCAGTCGCAGATAGGTTGTCTACAAAATAAAATTGACAAAAAAGCAGTAGAGCAATTGCGAATATTGCCGTACCTACACCCCAATAAATACCTGCCCATCTTTTTTTCTTTGTGATTTTCTCTTCTTTCATAATTTTATTATGTTTCAAGTTAAAAAAAATATAATTGAAACTTTATAAAAAAACAAGTTTTTAAATATTAAAAAAAAGTTTGACTTATTAGTCAAACTTTTCTCTAAAAATGTGATAATTTTTTCTACCAATATATTTTAATATTTCTTCTTGTGTGTTTGGGCATTTTCCTTCAAATACTTCGCTTAAAGCATCAAGCAAAACTTTTTCATACATTTTTTCTGGCATAGATGGAAATGATTTTTTTAAATCCCGCTTATTTACTTTTAAATCGCTTATTCTGATGACCAATTTGTGCGATAATATATATTTGTAAAAGAAATTGTATTTTTGGGCTAAAAATTTTGATTTTTTCTGTAATATTTTATGAATTTCAGGGAAATTTTCGAAATATTTAAAGAAAAATGCTTTATTTTGCAAATGGTTTAGCGCATCGTAATAACCCGATAAAATGTTGATAACTTGACTTAATCTCTTTTTTGTGAAACCTGCGTCCTCCAATAATTTTGACAAAAAGTAGGAAACGCTTGCTGGTTTTAATGTATCAATTATATCTATAATGAGTCCGAGAACTTTGTCTTCACATTTGGTTACCATTTTATATTTAATTTTGTGGGTGTTTAAGTCAGTGTTAATCCAAATGCCGAGTTTATTGTAAAGTTTTAGGGCTTTTATTGTTTGTCTTGCTGTAGTGTTATTAAATAATTTTTTTATTTCTTCAACTATCTTACTTTTGGACAAATCTTTTATTAATGTTGTATTATTTTTTGCTATTATATAAGTTTGCTTTTCAATTTTAAAACCATACTCACATACAAGGCGAATCATACGGAGTATTCGCAAACCATCGTTTTTTAAAATTTCTGGACTAGTGGCCTTGATTTTTTTCTTTTTTAGGTCTGCAATTCCGTTAAGCGGATCTATTATTTGTTGGTTTTTTAAGTTATAGTAGATACTGTTTATTGTAAAGTCTCGGCGTTTTACATCTTCATTAATAGTTTTAACAAATGTTACACTTTCAGGGCAGTGACCTTTTTTATATGTTTCTGTGCGAAAACACGCATAGTCATAGGTTTTATTGTTTGAAACTATTTTGCAAGTCCCAAAATTTTTGTTTTTAGATTTTAAACTAAATTCACTACCATTAAGTTTTTTTTCTAATTCTTCTAAAGTGAGATTACTGCACAAGTCTTCATCTTCGTTTTTTCTTCCAAGTAGTGCATTTCGTAAAAATCCGCCAACAATATAAAAATCTTCGCCAACAACCTTGGCTAACGCTTTGACATTTTGACTAGGTTTAATATTTGTATCCATATTCTTATCCTAACTTAATCCAAAAAATTTGTCAAGGAAATATGTATTTTATTTGACAATTTATTAATAAATATGTATTCTAGAATTAATGAAAAAAAAATCCCTTGATTTTGAGTTAGTACGCTATCAGACTGATAAAAATTTTGGTTTAAATGAGCAACAAATTGCAGAGCGTAAGTTACATAAGTTGACAAATGACGCAAAAGTTAAATCATCGCGTTCATATTTTTCTATTTTTGTCAGAAACACCTGTACTTTTTTTAATCTGATTTGGTTTATTATAGCAATTGCACTCGCTGCAGTTGGAGCGTATGCCGATTTGTTGTTTTTAATTGTAATCGTTTGTAATACCTCTATTGCCATTGTTCAAGAGATACGAGCAAAAATAACTGTGGAGAAACTTTCACTTGTGACTTTGCCAAAAATACTCGCAGTCAGAAATGGAGAAGAAATTGAAATAAGACCTGAGGAGATTTTGCTTGATGAAATTATAGTATTAACTAATGGTGACCAAGTTCCTTCAGATTGCATTGTTGTCGAAGGAAACATCGAGGTAAACGAAAGCTTGCTTACAGGCGAATCCAATGCTATTAAAAAGTCAGTCGGTGATGCTTTACTATCTGGCAGTTTTTTGGTGTCAGGAAAGTGCTATGCAAGAGTAGAAAAAGTTGGAAAGGACAATTATATTCAAACAATTGCTTCACGGGCAAAACAGTTTAAAGCTCCGACATCGAATTTATTTAAAGATATTAATGGTCTTATAAAGTATATTGGAATATTGCTTATACCGCTTGGCATTTTGACTTTTTTAAAAGAAATGTTTTTTTTGAACAACCTTATCGAAGAAACAGTTACAAATACTGCGGGTGCAATAACTGGTATGATACCTGCCGGAATGTTTTTGCTTATAACGATCAGCCTTTCTGTTGGTGTCATCAAATTAGGCAGGAAAAAGACTTTAGTTAAAGACCTTTATTCAATTGAAATGCTCGCTAGAAGCAATGTTTTGTGTTTGGATAAGACAGGGACCATAACTGACGGAACGATGAATGTTGTTGATGTAATTTTGACTTCTAAAAAAGATGAAAATTATGTAAATACAATTATTTCCAACATATTAACTGCACAATCTTCAAATAATGCGACAAGTGTTGCTATGATAAAGAGATTTGGTTCATCATCAACTATGACACCTGTTGAAGTCATAGAATTTTCTTCATCTAGGAAGTTTTCAGCGACTTCTTTCGATAATGGAAAAACATATTTGTTTGGGGCACCGACTTTTGTGAAAGCAAGACTAAATCCTGAACAGAACAAAATGTTACAAGAAAAATTAGAACAAGGGTATAGAGTGCTTGCTTTAACGGAATGTAAGAATAAATTCGATGAAAAAAATGGAGCCCCACAAGGTACGACATTGGCACTTTTTGTTTTGGAGGATCATATTCGTGATGATGCCGTCGAAACTATTAAATGGTTTAAAGATAATGATGTGCAAATAAAAGTTATTTCTGGCGATGACCCAATAACTGTTGCAAAAATTGCGGCTCGTGTAGGTGTTGAGGGTAGTGACAAGTTTATATCTTTAGAAAATATGTCATTAGAAGAA
>CALWII010000043.1 GCA_944380695.1 uncultured Clostridia bacterium
AAACAACCATAAGGATTATGCCTACTAACAAAAAAACACCAAGTATAATTAAAATCTTCTTCCACAATGCCATACAAAATTTTAACATTTTTGAGTTTGTTTGTAAAGCAATCATTTGACAAAACAATAACCTTATGATAGAATTTGTACTATATATAAAAAAGGATAGATTATGAAAGAAAAATTTTATATTACTTCGCCAATTTATTACCCAAGCTCAAAATTGACAATAGGAAATTGTTATACAACAATTGTGTGCGATGCGGTTGCGAGGTTTAACAAACTAAATGGCAAAGATGTTTTTTATATGACGGGGACTGATGAACACGGACAAAAGGTTTTTGAAGCAGCGCAAAAAGCAGGTAAAGGTGTAAAACAGCACCTTGATGAAATTATCATAGATACAAAATATCTTTGGAAAATGCTTGATGTTGAATATGACAAATTTATACGAACAACCGATGAAGAACACGTTAAAGCCGTACAAAAAATTTTTAACGAGTTGTACAAGAAAGGTTTTATCTACAAGTCAACATATAAAGGACTTTATTGTATGCCGTGTGAGGCATTTTGGACAGAAAGCCAGCTCATTGATGGTAAATGCCCTGATTGTGGCAGAGATGTTGTCGAGCAAGAGGAAGAAGCATACTTTTTTAAACTGTCGGAGTTTTCTGACAAACTGTTGAAACTTTACAAAGACAACCCAAAATTTTTATTGCCGACAAGTCGAGTTAATGAAATGGTTAACAATTTTATTAAACCGGGGCTTGAGGATCTATGCGTTACAAGAACGAGTGTAAAATGGGGAATACCGGTTGAGTTTGACCCAAAACATACCATATATGTTTGGATTGATGCCCTGTCAAATTATTTGACAGGCTTGGGGTATTTGTCAGAAGATGATAAAAATTTTAAAAAGTATTGGCCAGCAGATATTCATATGATAGGCAAAGATATTGTAAGATTTCATTCTATTATTTGGCCAGCCATTTTAATGGCATTAGATTTACCATTGCCAAAACAAATTTTTGGGCACGGCTGGTTGATGCTGGGAGGAGACAAACTTTCCAAGAGCAAAAAACTCGCTACCATAGAATGTACTGACCCACGGATTTTAGTGCCAAGATATTCTTCCGATGCAGTAAGATATTACTTGTTAAGAGAAATACCTTTTGGGTCAGATGGAAATTATTCGACCGAAGCTTTTTTAAATAAGTTTAATAGCGACCTCTGTAATAATTTTGGCAATCTTGTGTCTAGGACTTTTTCTATGTTAAGGAAATATATGAATTCGCAAATTCCAGAAGCGGATTTTGACGAGGATCAAGATTTAAAAGAATATGTCAACGATGAAAAACAGAAAGTTTTTAGATATATGAATGAACTCGATGTGTCTAAAGCGCTGTCAAGTGTGTTTAATATTTTCTCAAGAGCAAACGCTTATATTGAAAAAACAGAGCCTTTCCGCTTGGCAAAAGATTCAGCACAAGCGAATCGTTTGGCGACAGTAATGAGAAATTTGTTGGAATGTATTAGAATTGGTGCCACTTTGCTTTACCCATTTCTTCCAAATTCATCAAGCAAAGTGCTGGATGCACTTAATGTTGAAAAACCATACTCGTTTGAAGATTTGGACAAATTTTACGGGTTGAAAAAAGGCCAAGTAAAACCACTTGAGATTTTATTTCCTCGTTTAGATGTTCAAAAAGAATTAGAAGAACTTGCTAAATTGTAAAATAAAATAGATAATAACATAAAAAGTGGGGCGTGCGCCTCACTTTTTGTTTGTAGAGCCGAAACCATTTATTCCTCTAAAAGAAGAGATTTCTTTTAATTTTTCATAAGAGATTTCTTTTGTTCGGGTTCGTGGGATTTTGTGAATTATTCCTTGAGCGATTGCTTTTCCGTATTGGTGGAAAATAAATTTGTCTTTACAGTTAATTTTGTCTTTTTCTAACTTCGAAATGAACATTGGAATAGGGTTCGCGTTAAAAATCTCTATCATAATTTCGCCCCTGTAACCACTATCAATAATGCCAGCGTTTTTTTTCAGGTTTATTTTTCCCGTGCTTGAACGCTCTTCAATTTGTAAATAATATCCCTTTTTAAAAGCGCATGCAATTCCTGTTGGGACAAGTTTTACTTCAAAAGGTTCCAGCCTTATGTAATCATCTTCAAAGCAGGCATAAAAATCATAGCCGGCATCCTCTTTTCGTTTTGAAGGAACTATTGCATCAAGTTTTGTTTTGGCAAAATAAATTTTCATATTAAACTCCTTTTAAAAAATCTTCTACAAGAGATTTAACAATTAAGTAACTTTTTTCAGTGCAATCGTTTTTTATGTTAACAGGGAATATTTTTTTGTTGTGAAGTTGAAGTTGTTTCGTTATGTTAATATTTTCTATCCAGTTAGAGCTTCTTAATTTGGCTTTATTTTTATAATTAGTAAGTAGCTGTTTTTTTGTTGCATATAAATTAATGTGCAAAATTTGATGTTTACTTTTTAAAGCGTTTATTGTTTCTAAATTAATTTGAGTTCCTTCGATTATGAAAAGATTGTCCTTAATATAATAAACGAGTTGTTGCAGATATTTGGAAACTGCAGACTGGTATTTTTTATATGCTTCGATAGGATCGATATTCTCTA
This sequence comes from uncultured Clostridia bacterium, assembly GCA_944380695.1. Taxonomy (GTDB): domain Bacteria; phylum Bacillota; class Clostridia; order Christensenellales; family UBA1242; genus Caccovivens. The sequence continues at coordinate 2,648 of CALWII010000043.1, forward strand.
TTTTCCAAGCTTCGTGGCTTGTGGTAAACAAATACTTATTTTGATCTTTACTCACAAAAATTTTGCAAACAGCAATTACAGTGTCAACATCTATTATTTTGTCGATTTTGAAGTCAAGCGCAAGTTTTTTTGATATAAAACTTTTACCACAGCCCGAGACCCCCGTAACAACTATTATCTTATCCATATTTTATCCTCTTGAACAGTGTACTATAAAAAGAAAAAATCTCAAACATATTTTAGCGCTATATTGCGAAGAGAGAAGAATAAAAGTTTGAAAATGTTTGCAGAAGCGATTTGAAAAAATTTTTTCGGGTATCTAATAATTTTTTTATTATTCTCAATTTATGCTAAACTGTAAGCAGAGGAAATGTTTATGAAAAAATCGAGCAAAATTATTATAATCGTCTTTATCCTTATTGGGATCGTGACAGGTTGTATTTTGTGCGTAGTATTATTAAACAAAGATGAACCGCCTCCAACAACAATAACACAAAATCAAACTGCTTTAAGAATAGAACAAATCAGGCAAACACCAAACACAAAAACAGAGAATGTAGAGGGAAACATTTATTACATTTCAAATACCGGTGACGATGATGCTGATGGGAAAAGTCCTCAAACCGCTTGGAAAACTCTTTCGAAACTCCAATTTGAATTTTCAAATTCGCTTCAAAATGGAGACTGCGTTTTATTTAATCGGGGTGATGTTTTCAGAGGAAATATAAATGTGACCAAAGACAATATAACTTTAGGAGCGTATGGTGATGAGGGTAAGCCAAAGCCAGAAATTAATATATCCCCGTACAATGCCGCAACGGAAGGAACATGGGTTCAAGTGGAGCCAAATATTTGGAAGTTTAGCGAGAAGATTAGTTCTGACATAGGTGTGATATGGTTCTTCAAAGAAGACAATTCTCTTTCCAACAGTCACGAATGGAGTGATTATTCTTATGAATTTGGGCAAAAAATATCTTTTGACAGTAGCGTTGACGAAGCAACACTTGATTTGTCAGCAACTATATCCAATGATTTGGAATTTTACCATTTTGGTAGAGCAAGTAGTGGTATTAACACCGGCGAGTATGTTTATCTATATTCAACAACAGCGCCTCAATTAAGGTTTGATGAAATCGAATTTTCTGTCGGAGTAAACGGTATTTACGGCAGAACCAACCTTGTGGTAGATAATTTAAAAATAGTTTTTGCAGGAAACCACGCTGTAGGAACGGGCAGTGTTGCAAACCTAACTGTGTCAAATTGCGAATTTGGGTACATTGGCGGTTCAAGACAAAATCAAAATAATGTCAGATTTGGTAATGCGATAGAAATATACGGGCAGGTAAATCAAACAAATGGCTATGAAGTAGAAGATGGATTTTTGGTGGATAACAATTATATCTATGAAGTTTATGATGCCGGAATTACATTTCAGTACACAGCAACTTCATCATCAACTGTTGTGGAAAAAGCCAGAATTTTAAACAATGTAGTAGAGAAATGTAATTATAGTGTAGAATATTGGAATGTTTCTTCGTCTACTGCGGAGGATAAAGACAAATCTTATATAAAAAATTTTTCAATTCAAAACAATATATTCCGTTTTTCAGGAAGCGGAGTTTCGCAAACTAGACCAGACAAAGGCGAGTCTGCTCATATAAAAACTTGGAAACACGACGCAGATTATGAAAACAAGGTTATTGGCTCATTTGACATAAGCAATAATATCTTCTACTCGTCATCAGAACAAATGCTGTCAATTTATGCTTGCGATGAGGCTTCAATGCCAAATATGAAAAATAATGAGTTTTTTAACAGCGAGGAAATTCCTTTAGGATACTTCTATAACAAAGGTATATCAAAAGCGGTTATACCCTATGTTAGATCTAAAATGTTACAGCTACTTCCTGACAACAAATTTGCATATACGACTGATTTTCAAGAAAAAATAATAAGCGGAACAAGTCATCAGATTGAATGGACCTTAAATTTGGAAACGGGAGTTTTAAATATTTATGGCGAAGGAGAAATGCAAGATTATTCAGTTGACAATTTACCGCTATGGACAAAATACTCGGATTTCGTAAGTAAAATTATAATAGGTGAAAACATTACAAAATTGGGCGAATATTCATTTTATAATCTGGGCTATGTAGAAGAAATAAACATCAACAGTTGCGAGCTTAAAGATTTAAGTTATGACAAAATAAACTTCAACAATGGTAATAACTATACATTTTTCAAAACAGGTAGAAAGTGGTATGGCATAAAAGCTGTGTTCGGAGAAAATGTTACTAAAATACCAAGTTTCTTATTTTGGCCCTCTGGGACAAGCAGTGAGGCTCCTTTCATAACAGAAATAAAGTTTATTGGCAACAACATATCTCAAATAAGAAATCATGCGCTTGCAGGATTAAGTTGCGAAAGTCTTGAAATACCAGAAGGTGTAACCGATCTCGGCGTGCTTGCTGTTAGCAATTCTCCAACATTAAAGCTGGTAATTTTGCCCGATTCATTAACTACATTATCTGCTTGGTGTCTTGCAGGCAACCACAGTTTAGAAAAAGTCATTATCGGTCCTAATATTAACTCGCTCGAAAACAACTTGTTTTTTAGCGATGTTAATTTAAAGCAAGTAATTATCAAAGGCGACATAAGCACAACTTCAAACACCACTGATATATTTACAAACATCACATCGAGCATAATCTTATATGGTAATGAAACAGTTGAGAGCTTTGTTCAAAGATATAACCAGATTTATCCTGATTATCAATTGACATATTTGCCACTCGAGTCTTTTTAACATAGGAGTAAAAATCATTTAAATATGTCTTTAGTCGTAGGAAAATTATGCAACTAGCTCATTTATAATTACAAAATAATATAGATTAGATTTAAAAAAAATTAAAAATCACACAATAATGCGTAGGAGAAAAAATTTAGCGGATTGTTATGAGGTTGCAATAGAGTGTATTTATTTTTCTACATAGTAATAACCAAACTTCCCATCTTCGTCCAATTTTTTAAGTTTAAAACCAAAACTAGCAAATAATTTTTGACTTGCTATATTGCCAATGTCTATTCCTGCATAATATTTATCTATATTCCAACCAGTAATTTCTTTTGTGTGGTT
>CALWII010000044.1 GCA_944380695.1 uncultured Clostridia bacterium
GATGATGTGGCATTAGTTGTTGTGGACGGGAAAACAGATGTGATAGTTTTTTTAACATTTTCTCTTAAAATAGAAGCTTTTGGCAAGTTTTGTTCAAGTGGGAACATTCCAAGACCGTCCATACAAATATAGATAACATTCTTATAATTTTTGTTTAATTCGTTTTTTAAAATGTCAATTTTAGCAATATTAGACTTTACGCCAATATAATCTGCAAGAGTAGCGCTGACATTTAATATCGAATTTTTCCAATCTGGCTTAATTCCCATTTTCACTCCTTTTAAATTTTCTTGCAAATATATAACATATGACTACTATATCCTTGGTGATCAAGACGTTCGCAGGTGACAAGATGCAATTTATATAATAGTTCAAAATCTTCATCAGACATTTTGCCATCATCAATATAATCTTTCATCATAGGAGCAAGCCCATCAGTTGCTACATTTTTTAAAAATGTAGTGTTTGTCTTATTAAACTGTTTCGCAAACTCATCAACAAAAAAGGAGTTAAATATTTCATTTGGGATATCTTTAATGCTTCCATCTTTATTTAGTGCATATGCAAGATTTTTTAGACTGCCTTTTCTCACACCATAAGCCCAAACGATAGACGAGTGTGTAAGGTAGGCAAACATACATACTCCTTTTGGTTTGCATACCCTGATTGTTTCAGAAATTGCTCTATTTTTATCTTTTTGGCTAAATAAATGATACATAGGACCTAAACAAAGCACCATATCAAAAGAATTATCTTCAAATTGCAAATTAAGCACATCGCCCTGATAACTTTTAAGATTGTTTAAGCCTTTTGCATTCTCTCTTAACACCTTTAAATTGTTTTCCACGAGCTCAACAGCCGTCACATCATACCCCATTTTTGCAAGCGCGATAGAATATCTTCCTGTTCCTGCACCAATTTCCAAAATTTTGCTGCCTTTTTTAAGATATTTCTGTATATAATGCATTGTTGTTCTAAACTCAAAAGTCTGCGATTTTCTGTTAAACCGCTCATCTTCTTGATAGTTGTTATATTTATCTTCAATAATGTTTTTATATTTATTTGTGTATTTCATTTTTTCACTCCTTTATAATCGACCACATTTCTGCGTCGTATAAACTGTCATCGCGGCGACAGTCATATTTTCTCAAAGTTCCTTCGTATTGCATCCCAACTTTTGCCATAACTTTTGTACTCGCTCTGTTTTCAATATTTGCAAATGCTTCAATTCGCTCAAATCCTATTGTGAACAAGTGATTAATAACCGCTTTAACGCCTTCGGTTATGTATCCTTTATTACGATAAGTTGGATTTAAGTACCACACAAGATCAGCCATTCGGCGATAATCATCTTTCTTATAAACGCTAATTCTGCCAATCATCTTATTTTCGCTTTTTAAAACAACAGCCCAATCATAAAAATCTTTATTTAAATATTGCTTTATTAGTATGTTTTGAATATAATTGACCGCCGTTTCAACGCCTGTATATTCTGGAATCCCTGCTAAATAATTTAGAACTTCTTTATCCGTAACGAGTTGATATAGACTTTGCGCATCAGAAAGCAAGATAGGTCTAAGCAGCAATCTATCCGTTTCAATTTCAACTGTTCCTGTGTGATTAATTTCGTAATTCATAGTTTCTCCTTTTTAACACCACACTTTGTGTCATTTGCATAAGTTAGATATTTCTCTTTATTCAATTCCATTTTAATATGAGTTTTTGTTTGTTCGATTTCTTCAAAGCCAAGTTTAAAATACAGATTTTTAACAGGATTTGTTTTAAAGCATTGAATATGAACTTCGTTTTTTAAATGCTCTTTTATGGCATTTTTCAAAATTTCTGTTCCAACACCTTTGCCTTGATATTCAGGTTTAATGATGATATTTACAATTTCGTATTCATTCCCGCACAATTTATCATCAAAATATCCAATATCTTTCCCATCAAGAACAATAATTTTAATTCTATCTCTTTGGGCTTTAATGTAGTTGTCAAAAAATTCGTGTTGTTTTTCATCGTCCCACAATCCCCAAAAGTGCTTAACATATTCTTGATAAGCCTGCTTTTTCAAATCATAAATAAGATTATAGTCATTGTCATTATAATTTCTAAATGTGTATTTCATAATAGTTCTCCTTTTATTTTATCAAAATTCTATTTTTTATCATAGCATTTAACAAAAAAACACCAATCTTTTTGCGATTGGTGCTTATATTTTTGCTATCTGTTTATATATCCTCACTATTTTTTTTAATCTATGTTTTGTCCTATCTTTTTATTTAGTAGATTTCTTTTAATAGATTTCTTGATATATATTTAAACAATAATATTGGCACCAATGCAAAAATAATATCCGCAACCAAACGCTGATACGCTGTGATTTTTAATTTGCATAGGTGTCAAAATTTTCATTATTTGCTCCTTTACTAACCAAAGTATAGCATAAACAAAAATGAATTGCAATAGTTAAATTAAAAATTTTTATAATAATTATTAAAATATTAAACATTAA
>CALWII010000045.1 GCA_944380695.1 uncultured Clostridia bacterium
AACTATGTTACAGATACCCGTTGTGGAAATAAATGCAAATAAGGGGTGGGGGATTGAAAAGCTGGGGAAGTACTTCACACTTCCATTTAAAGAAGCCCCAGAACCTAGGTATGTTTTTTCAGATTTATTAATGGAATTTCAGAAAAAACTAAATTGTGAAAGAAAAGAGTTTTGTGCGATTAAGTTGTTTGAAAAAGATGAGGTTGTTGCTTCCTTGTTGGATGCTGACTTGGAAAAATGTGATTTGCCAGAGAAATCTATATGCTATGTTGCAAATTTGCGATACAAACACATTGAGCAGATTAAAAATGAATGTTTAAAAAGCAGTGGGAGAGTTTACGGGAAAAGCAAACTTGACAAGCTTTTTCTTAATCGTTTTTTGGCATTTCCGATTTTTATTTTAATTTTGTGTTGTGTTTTTTATTTGACTTTTTTCTCGGTCGGGAAATGGCTGTCGGAAGGTTTAAGTTGGATTTTGGACAACACTCTTGGAAGCTTGACGCAGAATGTTGTAGGGGCGTTGTTTGGGCGGAGCAGTTGGATTTATGGGCTTGTTTGTGAAGCGCTGATTGGTGGTGTCGGAACTGTTTTGTCATTTTTGCCACAGGTTGGTTTACTTTTTTTGTTTTTATCATTGTTAGAGGACAGCGGTTATCTTTCTCGGGTGGCTTTTGCAAGTGAAGATATTTTTGGGAAGCTAGGACTTTCTGGTAAAAGCATTTACACGCTTCTTATGGGGTTTGGATGTTCTACAACGGCAATTTTGACAGCAAGAAATATGGACGACAAAAAAGCAAAAATAAAAACTGCTATGTTGACGCCTTTTATGAGTTGCAGTGCCAAATTTCCAATTTATGTTGTTATCGGTGGTGCATTTTTTGGAGTTAACAATGTTTTCGTGATTTTATTTTTGTATTTGCTCGGACTTGCCGTTGCACTGTTTTTGAGTTTCGTTTACGAAAGAACGATATTAAAAAGCAAAACTCAATCTTTTATTTTGGAATTTCCGCCATATAGGTGGTGTGGGTTTAAAAGATTGTTTAGTGTTTTGTTTGATAATATGAAAACATTTTTGATTAGAGTGGGTTCGCTTTTAATAGCGATGAATGTGATAGTTTGGCTTTTGAGCAATTTTTCTTTTACATTTGCTTATGTTACAGAGCAGGGCGGACAAAGTATGCTGGAAAGTTTAGGAGTTTTGATTGCGCCTATCTTCACTCCTTTAGGTTTTGGTTCGTGGGGAATTTCGAGTGCACTGATTGCGGGTTTTATAGCGAAAGAAGTTATAATCTCTTCGATTGCTATGTTCAACAACGCTTCTAGCACGCAAATTGGTGCATCATTATTTAATCCGGCGAGCGTTGTATTTTTTTCATCATCAGCTTCGGTTGTTTCGTTTTTAGTATTTTGTTTGCTTTATTGTCCGTGAATTTCTTCTGTTGCGGTCCTTCAAAAAGAAATAGGGAAAAAGTGGACTGCCTTTTCTGTGGCTGTTCAGTTTGTGATAGCCTACATTTGTTCGCTGATGGTTTATCATTTTGCGCTTGCTTTTGCACAGTACGGTTTTTGGGTTGTTTTTGCACTAGTGATTGCTTTTATTGTTGTTCTTCTGTGCATTTTTAAACTTGTCTGCGCAATAAAAAAACCGCGGACTTGCCACGGTTGTAAAGGGTGTAAATAACTATCTTTTCAAGCTGTTGTTTTCTTGCACAAATTGTTTTGGCTGTTCGATATAAAAGTCATCAGGGATTTTGGATTTTTCGTGATCTATATTTGAAAGTACACAGCCGTTGCCAAAAACAAGGTCGCCGTGTTCACTGATATAACACAATTTGTCCAAATTCAAAAAGTAAATGCTTCCGTCCGATTGTGAAAAGGCAAGAGCAATAGCGCCATCACCCAAAAACATTCCCAAAGTCTTGTTGTCAATTTCTTCGCCTTCGTTTTTTGTGATGGTTCCAGCGTTTATTTTGATATAGTTAATTTTGTTTAAAGCGTTGCTTTCTTCGATGTGTGTTTGTGTCATTTTTTTTCTCCTCGTTTGTGATTGTAACAAAATAAACCTCACTTGTCAACCCCCTATTTCTTCTTTTTTGTCGAAATAAGTCGTTTTTTTGCTAATAAACAGTGTGATTTGTGTTTTTTTAAAAAAAATATTGAAAAATTTTTTTTGTTGTGCTAAAATGAAAATGGTGAAAACATCTTTATTAATACATAGTTTTTTTAAAGATTGTTTAATTTTAAAATTTGTTTTTTTTAGATTTATTTTTGTAAATGGAGGGAAAAATGCGAAAAGGCATATTAAAATTATCAACTTTGGTAGCAGTTTTGGCAACTGGCGTGTCGCTTATGGCTTGCGACCCACCTTCTTCACCTTCTACCGTTGGGGGAGATGACACAATAGACAAACCTGGTAACACACTGACAATGGTCAGCGTTGCCGACACAATCGAACAAATGAATATTTCTGGTCAGCTTCAAGGACAGGACGGCTTTGTTCAGTCAACACTAAAACAGAGAATTGCCGAGGAATTTCCAAACGCTGACGGTGTTGAACTTTACACTGCCGATGACAAGGGGTCATTCTTGCTTATTAAAGAAGGCGACAAAAGTAAGCTTGTTGCAGTTTCTTCGCCAATGACAGATGAAGTTAAAGACCTTCTTTCCTCACCAGAAGAATATGTGCTGGCGATTGCAGATGTTGACCAAACTGCCGTTGTTGCGGAAACAGAAGTTGAACAAATAAAACAGAAAATTAATCAGGCGATTGAAGAATACAAGTCTTTGGCTCAAAGAACAGTTGATGAGCTCGAAATAAGCAAATCTGTTGTCAGCGATATTTTTAAAACTATTCCGCTTGACAAATCTGCACAACAGCTCTTCAATGGCGCAACCGAAATTATGGTTTCAACCCCAACTGATGCAATGTTGCACACAGCAGAAGGCGACATTTCAACTGAAAATTGTCGTATGGCTTACGCATTTTCAAAAAACAATGATGGAAGTATTTCGGCGTATGTGCTGACTCTTCCTGATGTTTCAAATATGTTTGATAACCTTGCGACCGACTGCGTGATTGACTTTGTTGGAAATTTTGCAAGCACCAATCAAATAAATCTTCCAGAGCTTTCTCAACCAATCAAACAACTCTCTTTTGAAGAGCTTTTCAATCAAGTTTTTGGGGAAGATTATGTTTTCACTCCATTTGAAGAAGCTTTTGACAAAATTATGGATGATGCTTATCGCCATGCAACAGAATACAAAAATCTTTGCATCGAATTTTCAGCAGAAAAACTTGTTGTTTACTCAAATTGTAAAATTGCATCATCTCAAAGCGATGATCTGTGGATAGCGACTTATATGGGAGAACATTTGGCGGAGCTGTATGAATATGCACAGTTGAGTGAGCAGGTGGAAGAGACATCTTTGCAGGACTATGCAAAACAAATTTCAGGCTTTGTTGAAAATGAAAACAACGATGAAGCAGAACTCAAAGCAAAACTTGAACAACTCAAATCGCAAATTGAAAATTTACAAAAAATTGCTGATGAAACGGGATTTGCAAATTTTGGGTTTTCTTCGCCGATAGTGAACACTGAAACAAATATCAATATCTCCGATTATGCGGAACACTATATTCCTGCCGATGCAATTCCAATCGCTTGTTATGTAGATACCTTTCGTCCTAGAACATTGGATAATAGATTTGGAACGGGTTACACATGCAGTTTTGATATGGCAACAATTTATAAAACGAATGAAGGGGTTTTTTATAGAAAATTTACAATTATTGTTCCTTGGTATACAAATTCCACCACGCAAAGCTCTTATGCACTTGCTCTGGGCGAAGAAGGGAAAGATTATATTTTTGGCAGGGACGAAACAATCCTTATCGAAGATCCGATTTTGACTGGCGAGACTTCGGGAGTGCAAATCAACTCAACATTAGAAAAAAATCAGGTTTGATCCTGATTTTTTTTGTAAAACAAAAAATTTTTAAAACATTTGCAATTTTTTTCTAGAATAGGTATAATAAAACTATATGAAAAAAAAGCTTTTTAGGTTTTTGAATTTTGTTTTGATTTTCATCACAGTCATAATGTTTGCTGGCTGTGCAGGGTTTGACCCTGATGATGAGGAGCAGAGTGGTGTTGGAAGCACGGGTTATGACCTTGAAGGCGTGATGGTTCTGCGCAGACCTTTGAGCTATGATTTTGATGGAAATTCATTCGAGAGTGATTATTATGCAAGGTTTTCAGAAGACATTTTTTATAATTTATTTCGTTTATATGGTATAACGAACTATGGTGTATACGAAGAAGGGAAATTTCAAAATGCATTCGAAATGCTTCTTTCGGAGAACCAGGATGATGAGGAGCTTAAGGAAACTTTGCAAGATATGTCACAAGCCTTTGAAACCACACCAGACGAGTTTGTTGGATTTTTTGATGCAATAAGATATCAAATCTCAAATGTTGCCGTCGACACGGAAAACACGGTGGTCACAGCAAACCTTAATGCTGGGTGGAAGTGGACTTTGCCTTACAACGCATCAACTTATCCGGCTTGGCTGACCACTTATGAAACACACTCCATTTCAGGCAACACGGTCACTACAACATTTGACAATGAAAGTACATTTTTTACATATAGTTTTGAAAGTTTTGAAAGATACTATACTAACGATTTTAGGTCTTTTGGTTATATTTTTAATCAAACGAACTACGCAACAGCATTTTCAAATCGTTTGGCAGATGCGGGGAGTACTGATGAGCTGTCTCAGACGGACTATCAGCTTGCACTGGAATATGCAATCTATCGCTTGGTGCTGGGGATAGAGCCAAATAATATTACGGTCAGCTTTGTTGATGAAAGACCGGTTGTGAGCGTTGAAGGATTTACTGCACAAGCTGGTAAGAGCAGTGTTCAGCTTGCCCTTGAAGATGCAAAAGAATTCTTTTACGAGCACGGAACTTTTGTAGGACTGACTGAAACCAACAAAAACAATATTGTAAAATTCATTTTGGAAGAAGTGATTGGTGAACAAGCCACAAACACGGCTTTTGCGCAAAGCACATTGAAGTATGAGCAAATTGTTGAAGCGGTTGTTGAATATGCTGGAACGCTTACGACAATTGGACAAACCAAATTCCCAGAAGCAGAAGAGGGCGAGGAAGGACAAACAGATGACCAACCAACTCACGTTGGAGAAACTTTTATCGCTTCTGAAACAGTTGTGTTCCCTTCGACTTCGTTTTTTTCAAGCTTTACAGGTGACCCTTTCCAATTTGTCGCAGGGCCTTATGAATATCAGAGCTTTGTGCTGATGCCATCAGTTGATAATTTCGAGTTTTCTGATTTGTGGCTTGATTTTAAGTATGATGCAAATCTTGATGGCGACACCTTTTTTACCGATGAGACACTTGATATCAAAGTCAGTGTGCGTTGGCATACAGTTCAAACAGATGCAGATGGCAATGTGATAAGCAGACAAGTGAGGCAAGTTTCAAAACCTATCACTGTCAAAGATGGGCCGGCAAATTTGGGGTACGAGGGCACAACACTCGAATTTGAGTTGTTTGCAGACAGTGCTTTCGGCGAAAATGTTAAAATTGGAAAGTTTAATGTTCCAGACGCTTTAAAACCTGACACCTCAACAGATCCGCAAAATCGTGTTGTTACAATCACAGGTACAACTGATGCCAGAAAATATTATAAAGTTCTTGAAAGCGGTTCGTTCGGTTATGGCGTCTTAAATGAAGAAAAGTTCAATTTTTCATACTGCGAAATTGCGTTTGATGTCACCAAAGATATTGCAAACCCAAACAAAAACTATGCCTTTTATTGCGCTATCTCACAGCTCTATCAACCGTCAAGCCACCCTAATGACCCCGTTTGGCAATAATCAATATTAATTTCACACACTTTTCTTTTGTCAAGCTTCTGGTTCTTGCCAGAAGCTTTTTTGTCGCCTTGTTTCTTTCGCTACACCGCTCATATTATTTTTTAAGTATGTCCGTCCACTGTTAAAAAACAGAAGCTTTTTGGTTGTTATTTTGTCGGCAATGTGATAAAATATTGTTATGAGTAAACCTATAGTCGCCATTGTCGGCAGACCTAATGTTGGGAAAAGCACTTTTTTTAACAAAATTTGCGGGAAAAGGATCAGCATTGTTGATGATGTCCCTGGTGTCACCAGAGACAGAATTTATGCTGATGCCGAATGGGCAGGTAAGCCATTCACAATTATCGACACAGGTGGGCTGGACCCTAAAAGTAATGATGTTTTTCAAAAAGAAATCGCAAGACAAGCCGATATCGCTATGGAAATCGCCACCGTTATCGTTATGCTCGTCGATGGGAAATCAGGAATCACTCTCGCTGATGAAATGCTCGCAAAAAAATTAAGAGCTTCAAAAACACCGGTTTTGCTTGTCGTCAATAAACTCGACAGATTCGACAAGTCTGATGCGTATGATTTTTATCAACTCGGTTTGGGCGAGCCTTGGCCTATTTCTTGTGAACAGTCAAAAGGGTTGGGTGATGTCCTTGACCAAATCGTCGCTTTCTTTCCTAACGATTTTGATTCCGATAATGATGACGAAATAATTAAAATCGCTGTAGTCGGCAGACCAAATGTCGGCAAATCTAGTATCATAAACAGATTGCTCGGGCAAAAACGAGTTGTCGTTAGCGATGTCGAGGGGACCACAAGAGACTCCGTTATGACACCATTCAAATTTAACAAAAAAACTTACTACCTCGTCGACACCGCCGGCTTGCGTAGGCAACGAGGGGTGGAAAAAGAATCAGTCGAGGGTTATAGTGTGCTTCGCACAATGAAAGCTATTGATTCCGCTGATGTCGTCGTAATCGTTTTCGATGCCAATCAAAAATTGTCTGAACAAGATGTTCGTATCGCTGGTTATGTTCACGAGGCAGGCAAGCCAAGTGTCATCGTTCTAAACAAAATAGACCTTTTTTCCGGGGACAGAAATTCTTTATTAAAAAATTTGGACAAAGACCTCGCTTTTATGGATTACTATCTTCCCGTTTTCATTTCCGCTTTGACCGGAACTAAACTCGGAGACCTTATGCCAGCTGTTTTACAGGCCTATCAAAATGCTTCCAAGCGAATCAAAACAGGACAATTAAATGAAATCCTCGCCGACGCTTTGTTAAGTTTCGAACCACCTTCAAAAGCTGGGAAAAAAGCTAAAATCAAATACATCACAGAAGCTTCCACCAATCCACCAACTTTCGTGTTGTTCGTTAATGACCCAAAACTTATCAACTTTTCTTATCTGCGCTATCTTGAAAACAGATTTAGAGAAAAAGTTGATTTTTCAGGTACCCCTATCAAATTTGTATTAAAATCCAAGGAGGACTTACAATGATTTATTACTGGCTTATTTTGGTGGTCGTCGTTTCCTATTTTATCGGGAATATCAGTTTTGCTCGTATTTTTTCCAAAATCCTAAAAAATGAGGACATTACTCAAAAGGGCAGTGGCAATCCAGGAACTATGAATATGCTTCGTGTTTATGGATTGAGCTTCGCCATTTTGACCTTGCTCGGTGATGCTTTGAAATCAGGCATAACCGCTCTTGTTTGCGGGTATTTGTTCGCTCCTTACAACCTCTTCGAACTTGCATTTTTTGTTTCCGGAACAGCCATCATATTAGGTCATAATTTTCCGGTCATTTACAAGTTTAAAGGAGGAAAAGGCGTCGCAAGTTTGTTCGGTATGTTTATGTTCAGCCCGCTTTGGTATGTCAGTCTTATTATGTTCCTAATCTGTGGAGTCTTCTTGTATTTCGTCGATTACGCTTTTATGGCTTCAATGACTTTTGTTTTTTCTTTAGGAATTGCCTGGATTGTCGCTCTTGCTATCATACAACCTATGTGGTGGTGGATTTGTATTATTCTCATAGTTTTCAACCTTTTGCTTTGCCTTTTTATGCACAGGTCTAATTTAGTCAGGTTCTTTAAAGGAACAGAAAATCCTACCTTTTTCCGAGAGAAAATTAATAAGATTTTTAAGAAAAAACAAAGTGTCGAAACAAATGAGGTACAGCCTGAAAAGGAAATTATTATCACAGAAGAAGAACAACACAGGGTAGAACAGGAAAATATGAAAGAAAACAACAGCAATGCTGATAAAGAGCTATAATCTATCCCTAATTTTTATTTTCATCTTCTTATTTAACTGTTTTTTAAGGGTTTGTCAAAAACCCTCTTTTTTTTGTCTATAAAATGCCTATTAGTCCACCATTTTTAAAATCAATTAAAAAAAGCACTTTACTTTGTCTGTAGAGTTTTTTTCGCTAGTTTCAAAACGGTTTAACTTTTTTTATAATCAATTCAACTTATTTTTTAATTCGTCGTTTTAATTTGAATATGCAGTTATATTTTTTAATTTTCTTTCATAAGTTATGATAACTTTGGAGGTCTTCTTATGGAAAAATATCAAATTTACGACGATATTAGAACCCGTACAAACGGCGAAATCTATGTCGGCGTTGTAGGACCGGTCAGGGTTGGAAAATCAACTTTTATCACCGAGTTTATGAAAAAACTCGTGCTTCCAAACATTACCGGAAAATATTCAAAAGATAGAGCTGTAGATGAACTACCACAATCAGCTGACGGCAAAACAATTATGACCACACAACCAAAATTTGTCCCTAACGAAGCTGTAAAAATTAGCGTGCACGATGGCGTAGAACTAAAAGTAAGACTCATCGACTGCGTTGGATACCTAGTCAGTGGCGCTATGGGGCATATTGAAAACGACGCCCCACGCAAAGTAAAAACACCTTGGAGCGATGATGAAATGCCTTTCGAACAGGCAGCAGAAATTGGTACGCAAAAGGTTATGAGAGAACACTCAACCGTCGGTATCGTCGTTACCACTGACGGCTCTGTTACAGAAATCCCAAGACCTAACTATGTCGAGGCAGAGGAAAGGGTCATCGCCGAAATGAAAGAAAGTCACAAGCCTTTCGTTGTCGCTCTAAATTGCAAAAATCCTAATTCGGCCGACTCAAAAAAATTGGCTTCAGGACTCGAAGAAAAGTACGGCGTGCCCGTTATACCACTTAATGCTCTCGAACTTAAGGATTCCGATATAGATAAGGTCTTCGAAAAGCTGCTTTATGAGTTCCCTGTCACTTCTATCAAAGTTCAAATGCCTCGTTGGTTACAAGCCCTTGATTTTGGCGACAGCATTATTCAGGAAATAGCTTCCGAATTAAAAAATTTCGCTTCCGGTATGAACAAATTGAGTGATGTCGATAAGTCCCGTATTGTGTTCACCGAGAGTGAAAGTTTCGACCCAGTAACATTTTCAAGCGTAGAAATGGGTGATGGCACTGTCAAATTCAGCGTTATACCAAAAGATGGCTTGTTCTACCGTGTTCTCTCAAAAGAATGTGGCTATGACATCAATGATGATTTCGAACTTATGAACTATATTAAAGAATTGGCTGTCGCAAAATTAGAATATGATAAAATTAAAGATGCCCTCGCACAAGTCAATGAAACCGGATATGGTATTGTGGCTCCTTCCGAAAACGACTTCGAAATCAATGAACCTGAACTCGTTCGTCAAGGGTCAAAATACGGTGTTAGAATTAAGGCAAGCGCTCCAAGTCTTCACATATTAAGGGTCGATGTTGCAACAGAAGTAACACCTTTGGTTGGCACAGAGGAACAAAGCCGTGACCTAGTTGATGATTTAGCGTTGCAAATTCAAAATAATCCCGAATCCGTTTGGCAGACAAATATGTTGGGTAAGACGCTTTCTGAACTTATCGGCGAAAACATCAATTCTAAAATAATTATGATGCCTGTAGATGTTCAAAAGAAAATGAGGAAAACTCTCGGTAGAATTGTCAATGAAGGCAAAGGTGGAATTATTTGTATTCTTCTTTAATTTAAAAAGCAAGGCGAAAGCCTTGCTTTTTAAATTATTAAGTATAGAAAATTACAGTTTTTTTTCGGTTTTATCGCCTTAACAGTGAAAGAGCTTGAAGAATGGTGTTTTCTGTGTCATAGTCATCTAAAAAATCTTTGTCTTGGTCATTAAGGTCATCCATTGGGTAAAGAAAATTAAATCGTATACCTAAAAAATTTGGAGAGCTCAAGGTTTGCTCATCGATTTCAATCTTTCTCCTATTAAAGAAATCACCTCTACAAAAAACTATATCGTCTTTTTTAATTCTAAACGGCGAGTTATGTGATGTTACATAACAACCACCAATGACTCTTGTTGTTCCGGTGTAATTGACAAAGCGAAGCAACACTTTGTATTTATCAAATTCGGGAAGAGAAACAACTTGGCGAGGTTCTTTTAATATTTTGCCAGAAATGCACAGAACATCTCTTCGTTTTGTACAATCATCTTTGGTAAAGTCATCAATTTTTTTCAACTCAAAATAGTTGTTATAAAAATCTTGAAAAGATGTTATTGAGTAGCCATAAAAAACAGCAGTTGTTTGTTCTTCAAAAAGTTGATTTATTCGGTCCATTTGCGAGTCATCAAATATTACAGGTATATATTTAATCAAGTTGTCTTTTATATTTACTTTAACTAGGCATAAATTCACTAGTTTATCGTAGCTTGCTAAATAGTAATATTTTTTAGGTCTTGCTACTACTGTACCAATAATGCGTGCTTTGTTAATTCCTGGTGATTGAACAAGTGCCATATTTTTTCCTTTATAATAATCTTTCATTGATAGCAAACCATTTTTGCATTGCGGTGGATGGATCGCTAATTTTTACTATTTCTTCTGGGGTTAGTTCATCTTGTTTAAATGCCCAATTAAACTGAACTCCTAAATTAATTTTATTTTCATCATCTGCATCTTCAAGAATTCTGTTAAAAAGTATTCCACGGCACACAAGCGAATCTTGTTTTTCAAGCAACTCCATTTGTGGTTTGTTTTTTGGGAAATAGTATCCTCCAACATTTTCGTATACATCATCTGTGGTTGGTGTTCTTAACAAGAGTTTATATTGAGCTGTTGGCGCTTTTGTGTTCAAGGAATAAATTGGACAGGGCTTTTTTAATATTCTTCCAGCAACAAACACAAAATTGGTTCTTATTTTCATTTTAGCTGGCAAACTATAATCAGCTATTGAAAAAACCTTAACATAGTTTCTAAACATACCGTCGTGATTTTTAGAGGTTAGTCCGCCATAAAAAACGGCTTTTTTTCCATTGTTGTAATATTTCATTATGGAAGCTAATCTATGTTCAACAAAAATTATAGGGATTATCTTTATAGTATCGTTTCTATCAATGACTTTTACAAAAGATGAATAAAAAGGTATACCATTGCCTGTTGTAAAAAAGTACCTTGGTTCATCAATAACTTTTCCTATAATTCTAACTCTATTATAGCTTTCAAATTCAAATTTTTCCATATGTCCTCCGTAATTATTTTAGTATATAAAAAGACAAAAGTCAATACTCATTTTTTGTATTTAATAACATTTTTTTTAATTTTTACATATAAAAATCACATGAAAAAGGAAGAACAAAAATTTACAATCATTTGTATAAAAGCACCAAAATGGTTAAAACCATTTTTAAAGCTTTTTGTCAAAGAAGAAAAATAAATTTTCTTAATAAAAAATTAAAAAACCTTTATGTGTTAACATAATGGTTTGCTGTTAAATTGGTAATAAAAAACCCCGAAATTATATCGAGGTTAGTTTGATTTTCTTGCTGTTTTGATGCACTTTGTGCAAGCTTTAACTTTTTTTTGCTTTCCATCAACTTCGATGGTTGTTGTTTGTAAGTTAAGCTCAAAAGTTCTGTTTGATTTATTTTCAGCGTGGCTTATGTTTTTCCCAGCCATTTTTCCACGACCACATATTTCGCAAACTTTCGACATATAATCACCTCCGATTTCTCATTAAGCAATGCAATTATATCATAAACTTAATGTGAATGCAACAAATTTATCAAAAAATTTATGAAAGTTTTTAAAACCCATAAAATCGCTTGAAAAAAAATTTTTTATATAGTAAAATAATTCTAACAACTTTAAAAGGAGTGCAAGCTTGACCGTAGATACCAACAATTATTATGGCAATATATCTATCAGCGATGAGGCGATAAGAGTCGTTGCTGGGTTTGCAGTGCTCGATTGTTATGGAGTTGTCGACCTTGTTCCTAAGACTTTTAAAGATAGCGCAAAAGAGCTTTTTAATAAAGAGTCTTATTCACGAGGAATTAAAATTCACAATATGGACAACCGTATTTTTATTGATGTTTACTGTATTATGAAATACGGAGTTTCCATTAGCGCTGTTTCTGAATCTTTGAAGAAATCAGTAAAATATAGTGTTGAAAATTTCACAGGTATGATTGTAGACTCTGTCAATGTTCATATTGTCGGAGTTAGAGTATAGGAGAGATGATGATTAAGTCGATAAACGGCTCAACCTTTCGAAAGATGATTGTGGCGGGAGCCAGTCTATTAGAGCAAAACAAAAAGTATGTTGATTCGTTAAATGTTTTCCCGGTACCTGATGGTGATACCGGAACTAATATGTTTTTAACTATGAAATCTGCTGTCAACGAAGTTGGCAAGTGTGTTAGTGCAAATGTTGATGAATTGAGTGCAGCTTTTGCCAAAGGTGCATTAAAAGGAGCGAGGGGCAATAGCGGGGTAATAACTTCACAGATTTTTAAAGGTTTCTGTTCGGTGACAGCAAAGTTTAGCGAAATCACAACCAAAACTTTCGCTAAAGCTATGCAGGAAGGTGCCAATGTGGCTTATAAAGCTGTTACTAAACCAAAAGAGGGAACTATTTTAACTGTTATAAGAGTTATGGCCGAGAATGCTGTTAATATCGCTAAAAAGACTGATAATTTTGAAACATTTCTCAAAAAAGTTTTGGAAACGGGTGAAGAAATTTTGAAGCAAACTCCTGAAATGTTGCCTGTTCTTAAAAAGGCTGGAGTGGTTGATGCAGGTGGACGAGGTATTCTTATCATCTTTACCGGTTTTTATAAGCTTTTGATGGGTGAAGAGAATTTAGACATTATTTTCGATGATGAAAAACAGGCACAAACTGTTGACGATGTTATCGCTGATATCACTAAACTCGAAGAAATCGAATTTGGCTATTGCACGGAATTTATGGTTGTGCATATGTATAAAAAGACAACAGAAGCTGATATAGACAAGTTGCGTGAAAAACTTATGGCATTAGGTGACAGCGTTATTTGTGTCGGAGATTTGTCGCTTGTTAAGGTCCATGTTCATTCAAACGAACCGAACAAAGCAATTGGATATGCTCTTGAATTAGGCGAAATAATTAATGTTAAAATCGACAATATGCGAGAGCAAAATCGAGAACTGAAAAAGAAAGCAAACGCAGTCGAGGAAACAAAAAATCTTGGGATTGTTGCTGTCGCTCCAGGTGATGGTCTTGCAGCAATTTTTAAAGACCTTACTGTTGATGAAATTATCGTCGGTGGGCAAACGATGAATCCTAGTGCCGCAGATATTGCAGCTGCTGCTGACAAAGTTCCTGCAAGAACAGTGTTTGTTTTCCCAAATAATAAAAACATTATTTTGGCAGCCGAACAAGCAAATGAACTTACAAACAAAAATCTGGTGGTCATCTCTACAAGAAGTATGCCAGAGGGGATTGCCGCTGCTATTGCTTTTAATTCCGATGGAACTGTTGAGGAAAACACAGAGGCAATGAATGACGCCATAAAAAATGTTAAATCTGGTTCGGTTACTTACGCTGTAAGGGATACTCACGTTGACGGTTTTGACCTAACAACAGGTGAAATAATAGGTCTTGACGATAAGGCAATTCTAGCAAAAGGAAATCTTGTCGCTCAAACTACGGAAGACCTCGTTGCAAAAATGATGGATGACAACATTATGACAATTACTTTGTTCTACGGTGAAGACATAAAAGAGGAAGAGGCTAATGCTTTACAAGAAAAACTCGCCTCCACATTCCCAGAGTGCGAAGTGACTGTTGCTTATGGTGGGCAACCGATTTATTATTACTTGATAAGCTTGGAATAATTTACAGCGATTTTAAAAAAAAATCGCTTTTTTTCTTTAAAAATTGGTAAAAAATGGAAAGACTTGATAAATTTTTGTTTTTAAATAATTATTTTGATTCAAGAGAAAAAGCAAAAACGGCTATTTTAAAGGGTAGTGTTTTAGTTGATGGCAAAAAAAGACCCCCCGCTTTTATTTTGAACGGAGATGAAAAAATTGAAATTTTGTCAATTAACGAATATGTTTCAAGAGGCGCTTACAAACTCAAACACGCTGTTGAAAAGTTTAATGTCAATCTTTTAAACAAAACTGTTTTAGATATTGGTGCTTCAACAGGTGGGTTTACACAGGTAGCCCTTGAATGTGGGGCAAAAAAGGTTTACGCTGTTGATGTGGGAGAGAATCAATTAAGTGAAATTTTGAAAAAAAACAAAAATGTTGTAGATATGTCAGGCTGTGATTTTCGTTCGTTAAAAAAAATTGATGATGTAGATTTTATTGTTAGTGACCTTTCTTTTATTTCATTAAGGCATATTGTTCCCGTTTTGGTTGAAAAGTACAATGGCGTGCCATTAATTTTACTTTTTAAGCCACAGTTTGAGTGTGGTAAGGATGTTGCAAAAACGACCAGAGGCGTTATAAAAAATAAAAACATTCATAAAAAATTGCTCGAAGATTTTGTTTGTTATTTGCGTGGGTTCAATGTCGCAATTTGTGGTGTTACAAACTCTCCTATAAAAGGTAAAAGCGGAAATATCGAATATTTGTTTTATCTCAATGGGATGAGCAAATTTGCTTTTAATTTAAACGATATTGTTGACTATGCTTTTAAAGAGTTATAATCGTTAATAATAATATCTGATTTATATAAAAGCACAGTGTGACAAATTCGCAAAAAAAATAATATAAAATTTGTATGAACAAAAAGATATTGTCAAAAAAAGCCTTGCTAGATAATTTTAATTTTTATCAAACACTTGCGCCAGAGATTTGTGCTGTTGTAAAAGCAGATGCTTATGGACACGGCATCGAACATATCGTTTCTATTTTAAAAGACAAACCCGCTTTTTATGGAGTAGCAACTCCAGATGAAGCCGAAAAAGTGCGGGCCATCTGCAATGGTTCGAATATAGTTATTTTGGACAGAATTTCAGACTTCTCTCTTGCGGAAAAGTTTTATGTTACTGCGATGTCTTTATCCGATATCAAAAAGGCTATAAAACTCAATGTAACAGAAAGATGTTTTATTAAACTGTGCGTTGGAATGAATCGCTTTGGAATAGATTGCAACAACGCTATATTAATAAAAAAATTAAAAGAATTAATTAAAAATAAAAAGTTTGCCGGAGTAAGCACTCATTTTTCATCTACTTCAAACATTAAACTGACTATTCAAGAACATAACTTATTTTTGAAAACAAAAAATTATCTTCAAAAAAATTTAAAAACTTCATTCGGTGGCAGTGGAGCAGGATTTTTGCCTTGTGATATTTTACGAGTGGGTATTGGGCTTTATGGTTACCAAGACAAAAACTTACAAAAGGTAATGAAACTAACTTCTAATGTTGTTCAAATCAGGTCGCTAGAAAAAGGACAGAAAGCAGGTTATGATGGATGTTTTAAAGCTAAAAAACGCACAACACTTGCTATAGTTGGCGTTGGCTATGGTGACGGCTTCGACAGAAATCATTCTCACAAGTTTGTTGTTCAAATAGGTGGGAAAAATTTTAAGTTAGTTGGAAATATGTGTATGGATTCTTGTTTCGTTGATGTAACCGGCGGAAATGTAAAAGTGGGCGATGAAGTCGTGATGTTCACTGATGCAAACCAAATGTCAAAATGGACAAAAAAAATTCCTTATGAAATCCTTACAAATTTTTCAAATTTTCGTGGGAAGGTACTAAAAAATTAGCACTTTTTTGTTTTGTTGCATATCTTAAAGTGTGTAAACACATCAGGAGGTAGGAAAATGTCCTTTTACATCAACAATACAAATCCTAGTCGTCCGGGACCTCTTATGGGTAATCCACTAAATGGGATTTGTGAAAAAATTTTGATTGAAACCACCAAGGTTTTTGATGCTTGCGTTTCACAAAGCACTGAAACAGGTATTGTACTTTCAGTCACCGACTTGAATCCTGCATCGCCAACAACTCCGCTAACTTACATTTCTGCTGTCAATGCTCCAAACGAATCGGCAGTAGTAAGTGATTTGGTTGTTGACAGATTAGAAAGCTGTCCAAATTATGCCAATGTTAGCGCCACCGTTACTATACCTGTGATAGTTACTTATCGTGATGCAAATGGGGTGCTAGGTACTGGTAGAGCTACAATAACTGTTAGCAAAAATGTTATTCTTTATGTTCCTCAACCTTCTGTCACTCCAATTAACATAACCGCAAGCGCTGTATTTTCAAGTGAAATTGGCTCTTATACATCAGATAATACTTTCACCGTTACAGGCTGTTTGCAGGTTATTTTAAGGGTGACTGCATTGGTTGATGTGCTTGTGCCTTCTTATGGTTATCCGGTTATTCCACCGTGCCACGCCGGTACAGGAGTAAATGCTTGCCCAGGTCTTTTTGATATGCCACTTTACCCGACAGCTTCTGGGTCTGTGACATCGCAAAGGTTTTAATCAACATTTTTAAACGCCTTATTGGGCGTTTTTTTTATTTGCGATATGGACAACTTTTTGTTATAATATATGTGTGAAAGTTATTCATATTTCTGACTTACATATTGAAGGCGGGTTTGGAAAAATAGGCAACGATAAAAATAAGGTTTTAAAGGAGGAATCGTTGCAGACTTTTTCTCGGCTGGTCGATTTTGCTCAAACAAACGCAGTTGATGTCGTATTAATTTGTGGTGATTTGTTTGATAAGTTAGCTGTCAGGAAATCAACAATAAAATTCCTGTTTGACACAATTCGTAAAGCTCATCAGATAAAATTTTTTTATTGTTTAGGAAACCACGACCACAGCACGAGTCTTGAAATTAATAAGCCAGACAATTTGATTATCTTTTCAACCAATTTTGAAAAATATGATTTAGGTGATATTGTTGTCGGGGGAGCAAGCGTTTTAAAGTTCGCAGATAACAATTTGTTGAAAAACATCGACTTTGATAAAAACAGAATTAATTTTTTGATGTTACACGCTAATATTCTTGCTTCACGAGATAATCAAGTTTTAAATTTTGATATAAAAAATTTAAAGAATAAATTTATTGACTATTTAGCGCTTGGCCATATTCACACCAGAATGAATGGCAAGATCGACGACAGGGGCGAATGGGTTTATTCTGGCAACGGTGGTGAATATTGTTTTGGTAATCACCAAAGAGGTTTTGTTTTGATTGAGATAAAAGAAAATAAAATATCTTGGAATTATGTTAATTTTGATTTGAACAGAAAATTTTTAGAGATGATTTTACCTTTAGATAATATTCATTCGTTTGTGGAACTTGAAACAGGGGCGCAAAAGCTTTTAGAAAAAGTAGGAGAACAGAATTTCGTAAGGCTGTGTTTAGATGGCGAATGTGATGAGGATTTAGATAAACATTTGGATTTGTTGTTTGAAAAATTCAATGATAAATTTTTTTATTTCGAAATTAAAGATACTTCAAAAATTCGAATTGATATTGAAAAGTGCAGACAGGAAAAATTGTCACTGAAAGCTGAATTTATTAAGCTAATTTATGATGCGGATATCACCGATCTCGAAAAACAGCAGTGTGTGAAGGCTGGTATTTTGGCGTTGCGGGGAGAAGAGGTGGAATTATGAGACTTGTCAGTTTGCACATCGAAAACTTTGGGCGAATTTCAAATTTTGATTATGTTTTCAATGACAACCTTAATGTTTTTAGGCAACCGAACGGGTGGGGGAAAACTACTCTCGCATCTTTTTTAAAGGCGATGTTTTTCGGTATGGATAAACGGGGAAAAGTTAAACCATATTCGGCGGATAGAACTCATTTTTTTCCTTGGCAAGGCGGAATATATGGGGGAAGTCTTATATTCGAGATTAATGGTAAAATGTTTAGAATTTTAAGAACATTTGCCCAAACTCCAGAGGGAGACAGGTTCGAACTTGTCGACATTCAAACAGGTAAGGTTAGTAAGGATTTTTCCTCTAATATAGGGTATGAAATTTTCGGTGTGGGAGCAGAGACATTTTCAATGACCTCTTATTTTGCACAAGGACAGCTCGAAAGCCAAATAAACAGCGAAGTAAGAGCCTTCTTAACCGGAGCAAACGGGCTCGATGCGGATATAGAAGCTAGTGATAAAGCTGTTGATAAGCTAGATAAAACTTTGAGAAATATAAGAGCGAAATGTCCATCTAGTTCGCAGTTGGTCTCTTTGGATAACGATTTGAAAAGTCTGCAAATCGAAAAAGAGGAAATAGAAGAACAAAAAGAAAAAATTAGTTCGGAATTAAATGAAAAACATAGCAAACTCGTTGCGTGCGATGGACAAAAATTCGTTGATACAGAGAAAATTGAAAGTGTTGCTATTACGAAGAAAAAAGAGCTGGGTATAATTCAGAATAATTATGATAAGCAATTAAACAAAGAAAAGATATACAAAATTTTATTAACTTTGTTTTGTTGCGTAGGTTGTGTAGCTCTAACTTTTTCAATTTTGTTTTTTAATCAAATAGTCGTTTGTTCTGTTTTGGCGACTGTCTTTCTTGCTTCATCTATTATAGTTATTTGTTCCGTCTTTAAGCTTCGTAATAAGAATAAGACAAATCTTCAGGACAACATTCAAAAATTAAATGAAGAAATACAAAATGTCTCCAATTTGCTTGGAATGAGTAAAGATCAAATTAATAATTTGACCAAAAAATCAAATTTACTTAAAGATATCGCTGTTTTGAATGAGCGTATTAAAGTCGTTGATGATAATTTAGAACAGGTATTAAATAAAATTGATGAACTTGACAATCAGATTGCCAATTTAAAATTGTTAAAAAATGATTGTGAAGAAAAAATAAGAATTTTGAGTTTTGTTAAAGACAATATAATTAAAGCAAAGCAAAATGTTTCGGTCAGATTTGTCGAGCCAATGCAGAAAAAACTTGTTGAACTGCTTTCTCGACTTTCAAATGAAAAAATGTTTTTAAGAATTGATTTTGATATGGAAATGAAAATAGACACCCAAATTGGACTTATGGAGAAAGAGTTTTTAAGTCAGGGGAAACAAGATTTACTTTTCATTTGCAAGAGGGTCGCTTTAATTGAAAGCGTTTTCAAAAAAACTAAACCATTTATAGTCTTGGATGATCCGTTCGTAAATTTAGATGATGAGACTATGAACAATATGTTGAAGTTAATTGCCGAGCTTTCTGAAAGTTATCAAATAATTTATTTAACCTGTCATTCCGCAAGGAGCAAGCAAAACTGAAAATACGCTTAAGCGAATAAGTACTGGTAAGAAAAACGCACTACGGTTTTCAGTTTTTTGAAACAATGTTTTTTTCAATAAAAAACCCTGCTAAAAAGCAGGGTAATTGGAGCGGAAGACGGGGTTCGAACCCGCGACCTTTGCCTTGGCAAGGCAACGCTCTACCAACTGAGCCACTCCCGCACATCGATGATAGATATATATGTTTGGCAAGTCATTTTTGCAAGCTTGCCTTATCATAATAACAAATAGCGGGAAGAAATGCAACTAATTTTTTAAAAAAAATAAAAAATTTAATATTTGATTAAACTTTTAGCTAAATTTTTTTACAAATTGCAAAGTTATAGTTACATCCTTTCAAGAATTGCTTGACAATGATTTGATAATTTTAATTTTGTATGTTAAAATGTCTGAAAGTGTTTTACTAATTGCTATTCGGTGGAATTGAAACAGATGAAAAGGCTTTTTACTATTGGAAGTAGTTTCTTTATTTACTCGCTGGTTCCCATTTTGTCTTGGATTTTGTTGTCTGTTATTTTAAAAGATGAAAATGTTGTCAATGTGTTTTCTCTTACTTATCCCGTGCAGTTTATTTGGGCGTTTGTTCGTTCATTTTTTGGTACAGCAGCAAATGTTAAAAAAAATAAAGAAAATGATGAAAATGCTCCCTGGAACGGTATTTTCTGGGGAACGATTTTTTCGTTTGTTGTTTTTTCATAGCCCCTCCAAAGAATAAATCTTTGTGAGGAATAGCCTATGGATTTGGTTAACAAATTGGATAAATCAAGTATAACATATTTCAATTAAAATTGCTATATTTTTCTTCGGGCTCCCAAAAGTTTTAATATAAACTTTTGGGTAAAAGTCAAAACCAACCGCA
>CALWII010000046.1 GCA_944380695.1 uncultured Clostridia bacterium
CTGTGGTCGCTGTTACAAAGGAAGGTGAAAGACTTGTTGGCAAAGTGGCAAAACGCCAAGCAATTGTCAACAGTGACAACACTGTTATGTCTATAAAAAGGGAGATGGGGACAAATTACAAAGCTAAATTAGGGGGTAAGGAATATTCACCTCAAGAAATTTCAGCTATGATTTTGTCCAAACTAAAAGCCGACGCAGAAAGTTATATAGGCTCAACGGTTACGCAAGCTGTAATCACTGTTCCAGCTTATTTTAACGATGCACAGCGTCAAGCAACGAAAGATGCAGGTAAAATTGCAGGTCTCGAAGTGTTGAGAATTATTAATGAGCCGACTGCTGCCGCACTTGCTTATGGACTCGATAAAGGCGAGAACAAAAACCAAAAAATTTTGGTTTATGACCTTGGTGGTGGTACATTTGATGTTTCTATTCTTGAAATTGGTGATGGTGTTTTCGAAGTTCTGTCCACTAATGGTAATACTCGTTTGGGTGGCGACGACTTTGACAACAGAATTATTGATTTGTTGGTTGAACAGTTTAAAAAAGAAAATGGCACAGATTTATCAAAAGACAAACTTGCTATGCAAAGACTCAAAGAGGCTGCTGAAAAAGCTAAAATCGATCTTTCTGCAACTCCGAAAACCACTATCAGTTTGCCATTCATTTCCGCCGACGCAAACGGTCCAAAACATATGGAATGTGAACTTACTCGTGCTAAATTTGATGCTATAACAGAAGATTTGGTTAAACAGACTATCGATTGTTGTAAACGAGCTATAAGCGATGCTAAAATCACAACATCGAGTATCGATAAAGTTGTATTGGTTGGTGGCTCTACAAGAATACCAGCTGTTTTCGAGGCAGTTAAGTCGTATACCGGTAAAGAACCTTATAAAGGTATTAACCCTGATGAGTGCGTGGCTGTCGGAGCTGCTATTCAAGCAGGCGTGCTTGCAGGAGAAGTTAAAGATGTTCTTCTGCTTGATGTCACTCCGCTTTCTTTAGGAATAGAAACCCTAGGGGGAGTATTTACTAAACTTATTGAAAGAAATACTACAATCCCTACAAGAAAGTCTCAAATATTTTCAACTGCAACAGACAATCAACCCGGAGTTGATATTCACGTTTTACAAGGGGAAAGAGAATTCGCCGCACAAAATAAGACCCTCGGCAGATTTCAACTTTCTGATATACCTCCTGCACCAAGAGGAGTACCTCAAATAGAAGTAACATTTGATATTGATGCAAACGGCATCGTAAAAGTTTCAGCAAAAGACCTTGGAACGAACAAGGAGCAAAATATAACTATCACAGCTTCTTCAAATCTTAAAGAAGAAGATATCGAAAAAGCTATCAAAGAAGCTGAAGCACACGCTGAAGAAGACAAAAAGAGAAAAGAATTGGTTGAAACCAAAAATCAAGCCGATAATATGGTTTATGGTCTTGAAAAAATGTTAAAAGATAACGCTGACAAATTAGCTGATGAAGATAAGAAAAAACTTGAAGAAGCTATCGAAAAAGCTAAAAAAGATTTCGAAAGCAATGATATCGAAGTTATTAAAAAAGCAATTGATGAGCTCACAAATGTTTCGAACGGCATTGTAACTAAAATGTATCAAACAGCAAGTGCAAATCAGCAAAATTCATCAAATGGTGATAAAGGCCCTGACCCTGAAGTTGTTGTTGACGATGACAACAAATAGTTTAATATGCAAAATGCCTATAGTTCAAAAAAGGAGATAAACTTTTTAAATGCCAAATAAAGATTACTACTCAATTTTAGGTGTGCAAAAAGATGCTAGCGCCGACGATATTAAGTCGGCGTATCGTCGTTTAGCTAAAAAATACCATCCAGATATAAATAAAACCGCAGAGGCAGCTGAAAAATTTAAAGATATAAACGAGGCTTATGAAGTTTTGGGCGATGAAAAAAAACGAGCTAACTATGACCAATTTGGCTCTGCTGATGGCCCACAATTTTCTGGTACAAGTGGAGCAGGTTTTGGCGACTTCTTTGGTGGTGGCGGAGGTTTTTCTGATATTTTTTCGGACATATTTTCTGCTTTTGGTGGCGGAAATCAGCGCACTATGGAAAAGGGAGACGATGTTTTTATTAACTTAACACTTTCTTTTGAAGAAGCAGTTTTTGGCGCAGAAAAAACCATTACATTTCCTAAATTAGAAAAATGTTCTGATTGTAAGGGAACAGGAGCAAAAGATGGCAAAGAGTTTACTGTTTGTCCAGATTGCCATGGCTCCGGCCGTATGCGTTATCAACAAACGACTATGTTCGGCACCACTATAAGAGAAGCGGGTTGTACAAAATGTAACGCAACAGGAAAAATAATCAAAGAAAAATGTCAGGCTTGCAACGGCAAGGGCACTAAACGAATTCAAAAAACTCTTAATGTAAAAGTTCCTGCGGGTATCGACAATGGGCAAACTATAAGATTGCGTGGCGAGGGGAATGACCCAATGCGTGAGGGAGTTAGCGGTGATTTAAATGTCAGAATTACTGTTCTACCACACAAGCTTTTCGTTAGAAAAGGACTCGACATTTATTTGGATTTGTACCTTCCATTTACAAAGCTTTTGCTCGGTTCTAAAATTGAAATTCCAACATTAAAGGGCGATTATTTGCTGTCTATTCCTGAATTAACGCCAAGTGGAACGGTGATGCGTCTTAAAAATAGAGGGGTCAAAAATTTAAACAGAGAAAGCTATGGTGATATGCTGGTAACATTAAAAGCCGAACCTCCAAAGTCAATGGATAAAAATTTGAAAAAAGCACTCGAAGATTTAGATAATAAAATTGACCCTCGAGCTTATACAAAATATCAAAATTTTCTTTCAAAGAAATAGGAAATGGGTTGCCATTTCCTTTCTTTTTATGTAAAATAATTTTTATGAAAAGATTTTTGGCGTTAATTGATAAAAATATTGCAAGGATTTGCGATGATGAAAATGTTCATCTTCGCAATGTTTTGCGTTTAAAAGCGGGCGACGAAATAATTACATTTAATGGAGACGGATTTGACTATATTTGCCAAATAATTTCTGTTTCTAAAAATGAAACTTTGGCGAAAATATTAAAAAAAATCAAATGTCAAGCCGTTCCTAAAAACAACTTGTCTTTGTGTATGGCAAGCGTCAAACGAGAAAAAATTGAGCAAATTGTTCAAAAGGCTGTGGAACTTGGATGTAAAAAGCTTATTATCTTTGAGGCCGAAAGGTCAAACACAAAAATTAAAGAAGAAAAGTTTTCGAGATATGAAAAAATCATTATAAGCGCTTGTAAACAATGCGAACGAGCAGATATTATGGAATTAAAATTTCAAAGTTTTGATGAAATGCTTTCTCACTTTGCAAAATCACGGATTCGTCTTTTTGCTAATGAACGAAATGGTCAAACTTTTGATTTGAATTTGTTAAGGGACAAAAATGATATTTCTATACTTGTAGGGTGCGAAGGCGGATTTTCTGATGGTGAGATAAAAAAAATTTTGGCGCTGTCTCCTGAAAATATTTCGCTTGGCAAAAGAATTTTACGCGCTGAAACTGCCGCTATCTTATTATTAGGTTTGGCGGGACTTGTTAGTGGCAATTAGGTGAGGCTTTTATGAAAATTTCTGTACAAACTTTAGGCTGTAAAGTAAACAAATATGAGAGTGATGCTCTTATGACCTTGTTAAGCCAAAGAGGGCATAAGGTGACTGACAAATTAGAAAAAGCTGATGTTTACATAATTAATACTTGCGCAGTTACTAACGAAGCTGAAAGAAAATCCAGACAGATGATTGCAAGGTGCAAAAAATTTAATCCACAAGCAAAAATTTATGTGTGCGGTTGCGCAAGTCAGCATAATCCTTTGCAGTTCTCAACAAAAGCTGATGGAGTTGTTGGCACTTGCTCAAAAGAAAAACTTGTGTCCTTGGATTTTAATAAAGTTGATATTGAGAAAATACCACAAACATATCAGTCCCACGCATATTCTTTCCAACCAAGACTTCGAGCATATATCAAAGTTCAAGATGGTTGCAACAACTTTTGCTCATATTGCATTATTCCTTATTTGCGTGGAAGAAGTCGTTCTAGAGATTTAGAGGACATTGTAAAGGAAGTTGAACAATTAAATGATGATGTTAAAGAAATAGTTTTAACCGGTATAAATCTTTCCGATTACAAAATTAACGGAGAAAATGGACTAATAGCCTTACTTCAGCGACTCGATAATTATGGTAAAAGATTGAGACTTTCTTCTATGGAAGAATGTGTGATAGATGAAAAATTTGTAAAGGACTTGGCGAGTTTAAAGAATTTTTGTCCGCATTTTCATCTCTCTCTACAAAGCGGAAGCGATAGCGTGCTTAAAAGAATGAACAGGCATTACACTTCTGAACAATTTTTCCAAACGGTAAAGTTAATAAGAAAATATTTTCCTATTGCAGGTATTACAACAGATGTTATTGTGGGTTTTCCAAATGAAACTGATGATGAATTTGAGCAGACAATAGATTTTATCAAAAAGGTAAATTTTTCCGGATTGCATATTTTCCCATATTCAAGAAGAGATATGACGATTGCATCAAGGTTTGCAGATTTGGATAGTTCTATAAAAAAGATTCGCGTTGACCGTTTGAAAAAACTTGACAGTGTATTAAGAGATAATTTTATTAATTCAAATTCAACTGTGCAAGTGTTAGTTGAAGAAAAAAAATATGGACTTTTTATAGGCTTTTCTCAAAATTACATCAAATGTTATTTTTCACAACAAAACCTCCAATTAGGGCAAGTATATCTTGCTAAAATTGTCGACAAGTTTAAAGATGGTGTGCTTGTCGAATTGCTTTAATAAAATTTTTATTGATTATTTGTTGACAAAGCTTGAAAAAGTTGTTATACTTTATAGGTCAAATAGAAAATAGAAGGTGGTGAACTTAGGTGACAACAGTTAAGGTTGGCGAGAATGAAAATCTTGAAAGTGCGTTAAAACGCTTTAAAAGAAAATGTCAAAAAGATGGTATTATCGGTGACATTAGAAAAAAAGAAGCTTACTACAAGCCAAGTGTTGCAAAAAAGCGTAAACGCGAAGCTGCAAGAAAACGCGCTAGAAAAAGAGCATAATTTTAAACAGTCGTACTGCGACTGTTTTTTTATTATATGTTTCACAAATTTTTTCGTTTGTATATTATCTTTTATAAACGCTGTCTTTCGTAAAAGTTCGACAAATTAAAAACAAA
Organism: uncultured Clostridia bacterium; assembly: GCA_944380695.1. Classification (GTDB taxonomy): domain Bacteria; phylum Bacillota; class Clostridia; order Christensenellales; family UBA1242; genus Caccovivens. The sequence continues at coordinate 5,241 of CALWII010000046.1, forward strand.
ATTTATTTTGACTAAATTGCTTTTTATTTTAAAATTGATTTTGTCAGTTTTGATGGCAAATTCTATTAAAAAAAAGGAAGTATTTTTATGTCAAATTATGATTTAAAAAAGCTAGCATTAAGTGCAAAAAACAGGCTTATAGGAAATAAAAATAAATTAGAAGCAAATAGAAAAAACAAAGATTTCATATTTAGCTCTAACATAAAAATAAAAACCATTTCTTTGGCAGATGAGTCTTTTAATTCTCGTGCTCGTGAAGTTATTTCTCGTGATGCTTTAGACCCCATTAGAGAGGTTATGGATATGGATTACTACAAATCACTTTCTCCTTCTATGAGAGATAAGTACCTTTTGGATGTTGTGGAAAAGTATTTGGCTTGCAAAAAGAAATTTGATAGCGAAGTCGAGCGTAAAACAGTTTTATAATTTTTGTTAATGTGTTAATATATTTATATGTTAACATTTGATGTTTCCTCTCTTAACACAGAACAACAGCAAGCACTTAAACAAATAAATGGTGCTGTTCTTGTGACGGCTGGAGCCGGAAGTGGCAAAACAAGATTGCTTACTCACAGAATTGCACTATTACTAGCGAATGGCGTCAGTCCTTTTTTTTTTTTTTTTATAACTTTTACTAATAAAGCCACAAAGGAGATGAGCGAAAGAGTTCAAAAAATGTGCCCAGACGCAGATAAAATTTGGATTTCGACTTTTCATTCAATGTGCGCAAGAATTTTGCGTATGGATATCGACAAAATTAATTATTCTAAATCGTTTACTATATATTCCGATGATGATTCCGAAAAAGTTGTAAAAGAGATTTTGGCGGAAATGTCATTGCCAGATGACAAGTGGAAGAAAGAAGTGCTTTTTCATATCTCGAATTGGAAGAACACTATTCTTTCACTTGATGATTACAATTTGCAGATGAAAGATGTTCGAGATATTAATAAAATAGTTTCTGTTATTAAAGAATACGAAAAACGATTAAAAAAGAATAACGCATTGGATTTTGACGACTTGCTTATAAAAACATACAGATTATTTTCGCAAAACGAGGAAGTGAAAAATAAATATGCGCAGAGATTCGAGTACATTTTAGTCGACGAATTTCAAGACACGAACACTGTTCAATATGAGCTTTTAAAACAACTTGCAAGCATTCATCAAAATATATTTGTTGTGGGTGATGAGGACCAATGTATATATTCTTGGCGTGGAGCCAACTTTAAAAATATATTTAAGTTTAAAAATGACTTCCCAGATGTAAAAGTATTCAAACTTGAACGCAATTATAGGTCGACATCTTCTATTCTCGACAAGGCGAATAAGCTCATTGCACACAATAAATCTAGATTAGATAAAAAACTTTGGACAGAAAGTCCAGAAGGTGACAGCCCAGTCATTTATGAGGCGGTAGATGAAAGAGATGAAGCTCTCTTTGTCGCTAGCACTATAGAAAAATTATTAAGGACGGGTGAAACCCCAGCCGACTTTGCTGTTCTTATGCGATTAAATGCTTTAACCAGAAATTTGGAAGAAGCTTTGTTATCATACAATATACCACATAAAATTTATGGTGGCTTTAAATTTTATGAGCGTGCAGAAATTAAAACACTAATAAGCTATTTAAGACTTTTTGTTAATCCAAATGATGACATTGCTCTTTTGCGAGTTATAAATTTCCCAAAGCGAGGAATAGGGGAAAGCGCCATCGAAAAGATTAAAGTTCTCGCCGGGGAGAAAAGCCTTCTGCGTACTATTCTCGAGGGCGAACTTGATGCACAATTATCAAAAAAATTGGAAGAATTTAGATTGAATTTTATGTTTTTATCACAGCTCGATTTACCATTATGCGATTTTGTAGGCGAGGTAATAAATAAATTCAAATTGCGTGAAGCTTATGACATCAAAAGCGATGAGGGATTTAATAAGCTGATGAATATTTCTTCTTTTGAAGCCGGCGTAGAAGAGTTTGTTAAACTAAACCCTACTTGTACACTCGCAGAATATTTGGAGAATATAACTTTAACTTCTGATGTCGACACTATTGGCGAAGGCGGAAGCGTGACAATAGCAACAGTACATTCAGTAAAAGGACTTGAATTTAAAAATGTTTTTATTATCGGACTCGAAGAGGGTATTTTCCCTATAAGTCGTTCAAATTCAACTGACGATTTAGAGGAAGAGCGTCGTTTAATGTATGTAGCTGTAACAAGAGCAGAAAAGAGATTGTTTTTGACACATTGCTCGAAAAGGTTTTTGTATGGCAAAACTTCTTATCAAATAGTTAGCAGGTTTTGTCGTGAGTTAGGATTTTATGATTACAAACCACAAAAAATTTCTCCTTATGAAGATGCTTTGGCAGAGTTTAAAAACAAAGGTAAGGTTGGTACTTCGTATTGCAATGATGATTTTAAATTTGATAAAAATGTTGTTTTTAACGACAAAAAATCAAATATTCAACCTAAATATGATGTTTTTAAGTATAAAATTGGACAAAATGTTCGTCACCCTAAATTTGGAGAAGGATTGATAATCAATATTTCGCAAGATGGGCTTGTTGCCGATATAGATTTTGATGGTTTTGGCAAAAAAAGTCTAATGCTTGAAATAGCACCATTGACTGTTTTGGAGGGGAAATGAATATTGTTGATAAAATGAAGGATTTAATTAAACAAATTGAGGTTCACAACCATAATTATTATGATTTGGACGCTCCTACTATTTCAGACGCCGAATACGACAAACTCTATTATGAACTCGTCGATTTGGAAAAACAGACAGGGATTACTCTCCCTAATTCACCGACTTTGAGAGTAGGGGGAACAATTCTTGAAGGCTTTAAAAAACGCGCACACCCTAAAAAATTGTATTCACTTAACAAGGTTAGGTCAATTGAGGAATTAAAGCAATGGACTTTAGATATGGAGCAAGTGCATAATGGTGCGCAATTCACTGTTGAATATAAATTTGATGGTCTTCATCTTGTTATAGAATATAATAATGGAAAGTATGTTTCGGCAACGACTCGTGGTAATGGCATTGTAGGAGAAGATGTCACAGAACAAGTTCGCACAATTAAGTCAGTCCCATTGGAAATACCGTTTAAAAATCATTTATTTGTTGAAGGCGAGGGAATGATGACAAATTCTTCGCTTAAAATTTTTAATAAACATACAAACGAGCCTTTAAAAAATGCCAGAAACGCCGTTGCAGGTGCTATTAGAAATCTTGACCCAAAAGAAACGGCCAAAAGAAGATTGGACTTTTTTTGTTACGGTATATTGTTGGCAGAAGGTATATCGTTTGAAAATCAAGTTCAAATTCACGAATTTTTACAACAAAACAGTTTCTTAACAGGCAATTATTTTAAGTTGGCTAATAATCTCGACGAAATTTTAAATGAAATAAATTCTGTCGATAAGCAAAAAAATAAAATTGACATATTAATTGATGGATTAGTCATTAGTTTAAACAGTACTGCTTATCGTGAAGATGTGGGTTGGACCACTAAATTTCCTAAATGGGCAGTAGCTTATAAATTTGTGGCGGAGGAAGTAAGCACTACCCTTTTGGATGTTGTATGGCAAGTGGGGAGAACGGGTAAAATAACTCCAATTGCTATTTTGGAACCAGTGGAACTCGCCGGAGCAACTGTTTCTCGGGCAACTTTAAACAATATGGATGATATAAAGAGAAAGAGAGTCTCAATTGGAAGTCGAGTTTTTGTTAGAAGGTCAAACGAAGTTATACCAGAAGTTTTGGGTTTGGCGGAGGAAAGTAATGAAGCAAAACCAATTTCAGAACCAAAACGCTGTCCTTGTTGTAGCTCTGTTTTAGAAAAAAGGGGGCCAATTTTATTTTGTCCAAACAAAGAAAACTGTTTTGATCAAATCGAGGGGAGAATTACCCATTTTGCTTCAAGAGATGCATTCAATATCGAAGGGTTAAACGATAAAACAGTAGAAGCATTAATCACCGTTTTAAATATAAAAAAGCCTTCTCAATTATTTTCTTTAAAAAAAGAAGATTTCTTAAAACTGGATAAATTTAAGGACAAAAAAGCAGAAAATCTATTAAAATCAATCCAAAACAGTAAAAAAGTTTCTCTTCAAAGCTTTTTATACGCTTTGGCAATTAATGAGGTCGGCAATAAAACTGCAGGTGATATCGCAAACAGATTTGGGAGCTTGGAAAATTTAAGGAAAGCCTCTTTGGAGGAAATTGAAAATTTAAGTGATATAGGCCCTATAATATCTAAAAATGTTTTTGATTACTTCAAAAATAAGAATAACATTCAAGAAATTGATAACTTGTTAAAATCAGGTGTCGTTATAATTAATCCGAAACAGCGAAATTTTTCTTCCAAAATAGCGCATAAGATTTTTGTGTTAACAGGGACATTAGATGATATGTCAAGAGCACAAGCGACCGAACTTATTGTTGAGAATGGGGCAGAGGTTTCCAGTTCTGTTTCAAAAAATACTGATTTTGTTTTGGCAGGGAAGAACCCAGGCTCTAAACTCGACAAAGCAAAAAAACTTGGCGTGTCAATAATTTCACAGGACGAATTTAACAAAATGATTAGTGGTCAATAGTCAGATGAAATGTGCCTTCATTTTTTTATAAATTATAATTTTTTATTTTTTACATAAATTTTGTAAAATAATTTGATTTTTGCTATTGTTTTTATTCAAAAAGTCAAAGATTTTAATTCAATTATACCTTATAAATATATTTGACTAAAAATATAGTTTTTTGTTAGAATATATAATGTAATGAAAGAGCAATGAAAAGATGGCTCAAAAATAGTTACAAAAGGACCGTTTGCTAATCTCAAACCACAAAGTTCTTTGCAAGCTTTCTTCTCGCTTCGAGTGGCGCTATTTTTTGACAATTTGTTTCCGTATCATTGCTTTTTGAAAGAGTGGATAGCCAAAGTCCAGTTTTGCTTGAAAGGGGTAAAATGAAAGCAAAATTCAAAAGTTTTTTTAAAAACATACATATAACAAAATTGCAGTTAATTACTGTAGCTTTGTGTTATTTTTTATGCTTTTCTCTTTTTTTGGGCATTGTGGTTATTTGGAACTCAATGTCAAACGCTCCAACAGAGCAATCAATCGTTGCCAGCGACAAGCCAAACAATACTAGTGGCTGGTGGACCGACAGCGGTCGTTATTCAATTGAATGGTATACAAGCACCGACAAAGCAACTTATGGCGACGGATCGGCATCAAATCCATATAAAATTTCTTCTGCCAAAGACCTTGCAGGTCTTTCGTGGCTAGTCTACACAAAAGGACAGTCGGGCAATCCACTTAAAACAAGCGATTATTCAGGAAATTATATTTTTC
>CALWII010000047.1 GCA_944380695.1 uncultured Clostridia bacterium
AACTTGCTTGCAAGAGTGAGACTGATGGTTTTACATACTATGTGATGAACACAATTTGTTGTGTTTTTGCGTTTAGCAAAATTAAAATTTAACTTGCTTAAATTTTATCATCACATAGTTTATATTAACGAAAACAGTCAAATGATTAAATTTTGTTAAAATGCTCATCAAATTGGGCATTTTTTGTTTTAAAAACGATTTATACACAATGTTTAATTTTACAGTAAATACAATCGTAAAAATCAACATACGACTTAAACATTTGATAGAATAAGTTATTTACAGCCTTTTATGTATTTTTTGACAAAAAAGCTCCCAAAAGTGCTTGAAAAATTGTTATTTATATGTTATACTTTTTTAGTAACAAAGTTTTGTTCGTTTTTGTTTAACAAAAGGAGAAAATAATGTCGCTTTTAGCAAATGTGTTTAACGACATAACAAATTGGATTAGAGGTTGGGATAAAGTTGTTTTTGCCATAGTTGTTATTGCTTTTGTTATGATTGCACTCGCACTGTTTACTCACTTAATTAAAGGTTTTGTTGGAGGAAAGACTAAATTTCATTTTGTTTCTTTAATATTTTTGGTTATAATAGTTGGGCTGATTATTTATATTTGTCTAGCAAGATAAAAGGAGTGGATTATGAATTTTTCTACATTACTAGCTGATGAACTTCAAGCAGATTGGCTGACCACAGTTTTGCCTATTTTAAGATATGTTTTATTTTTTATTGTCGTTGCTTGTTCAGTTATTGTGATAATTACTGTTCTTATGCAGTCAAATTCATCAGAGGAAGGAAACCCAATTACTGGTATACAAGAAAGTTATTATTCAAAAAATAAAGGTAGTTCTCGTGATGGCAAATTAAAACTTACGACTATAATATGTGCTAGTATTATAATTGTAAGTGTTATAATTTACTTTGTGACCGAGATTGTAAATAAATCATGACAGTAAAAGAAAGAATAAAACAACTTATTGCGAAAGACAGTTTGGTTTATTCAAAACCAGACAGTCTTTTTTTGTTTTTGGCAGGTGCTTTATCTGTTCCTATTGAAAAAATTAAAGATGAAATTCAAAAAATGTTAAACAATGGAGAAATTTTTGAAATAAGAAAGGGCAAGTTTTCAGTTCTTCCGTCTCGTGGCTATGTAAAAGGAAAATTTATGAGTACTTCAAAAGGTTTTGCATTTTGTGACATAGGAACAGGGGAAGATGTTTTTATTCCCGGCAATATGACAAATGGTGCGATTGATGGTGATGAGGTCGTGATAAAGCTTTTTTCGACCGATAATGGCGCTGATGGTGAGATTGTTTCAATAGTAAAACCTGTTGATAAACTAGTTGGCACGGTAACTAAAATCAATAATAATATGTTTCTTATTCCTGACAACGATAGAATTCCTTTTAAAATTCCACTTATCAAGTCGAATTTATATTATAAAGCTAACCAAAAAGTTGTTGTTAAACTTTTGAGAAGAAAAAACAACAAATTTAGTGGGGAAGTAGTTGAGGTTTTGGGGCTAGCCGATGATGTTAAAACTTTAGAATTGGCTATCATTCGAGAACATAATTTATATGAACAATTTGATGATGATGTTGAAGAAAGTGCACGGGAGCTTAATAAACCTGTTTCTACATATCAAAAAAAAGGACGATTAGACTTAACTAAAATTACAACTTTCACTATTGACGGAGAAGATGCAAAAGATTTTGATGATGCCGTTTCAATAAAACCTCTTGCTGATGGGGGATTCGAATTGGGTGTTCATATCGCAGATGTCGGTGAGTATGTAAAAGAAGGTTCACTTTTAGACCAAGCCGCTTTCGAACGAGGAACTAGCACCTATTTTCCTAGTTCGGTGCTTCCTATGTTACCTACGCCAATTTCTAATGGGATATGTTCATTGAATGAAGGAGTTGAAAGATTAGCAATTTCTTGCATTATGAGAATAGATAAAGAGGGAAATGTTGTAAAACATAATATTTATGAAAGCGTTATTAAAAGTAAGGCACGCTTGACTTATAACGAAGTTTATCCTATTTTACTAGGTAAGAAAAGCACTGAAAAGGCGAACTCCGTAAAAAACGAATTAATAGTTATGGGACAACTTGCTAAAATTTTGCAAAAGAATAGAGTAAAACGAGGAGCGCTTGATTTAGATATCCCAGAAACCGAATTTATAATTGACACAAACGGATATGTCACCGGGTTTAAAAAACGAGAAAGAAATGATGCCCATAGACTTATTGAAGAATTTATGATATTAGCGAATGAAACTATCGCAAGACATTTTAATCTGAAAGATGTGCCTTTTGTTTATCGTGTTCACGAAAAACCAACACAAGAAAAATTAAAAGTTGTTTATGATTTTCTTAAAGGGGCTGGTATTTCGGTTCCGGCTATTCCAAGGGATATAACTCCAGAATATATTTGTACTTTACTTGAATTGGCGAATAAAAAGGATTATAGTGAAATTTTAAATAAAATAATTTTAAGGGGTATGCAGAAAGCGATTTATAAAAATGAAAATTTAGGGCATTTTGGTCTTGCTCTTGATTATTATTGCCATTTCACATCTCCTATTAGAAGATATCCCGACTTAACTATACATAGGATTATTAAAGAATATATAAGAAACAAAAACGCTATGGCTCAATCAAGAAAAGATGAACTTGAAGAATTTACTTGCGAAAGTGCATTGCAAAGCTCGGAAACAGAGCGTAACAGTGAAAAAGCCGAAAGAGATGTTGATGACCTTTGGAAAGCATATCTTATGAAAGATAAAATTGGTCAAGAATTTAATGGAACTATCACCAATATTACGAAATTTGGTGTTTTTGTTGGGTTGGATAATAGCGCTGAAGGTTTGATAAGAATTGAAGACTTACCTGGCGAAAAATATTTATTCTTCGAAAAATCACTAGAATTAAAAAATCAAACCAGAACTTTTAAAATCGGCGACAAAATCAGAGTTAAACTCGTCAATGTTGATCTCCAAAACAGAAAAATAGATTTTTTACCGGTTTTAGCAAATGAAAATACAAAAAAAAACAATATTGAGCGTCAAAAATAGTTAATTTTATATAAAAAAAGGTTACTTTTTGTAAAAAAAATATAAAATTATAAAAAAAAATTAAAAAGGGTATTGAAATATATTTTAAAAGGTGATATAATGAATAACGAAGTGAAGGTGATAACTACCAACAAAAAAGCGTATTTCAATTTCTTCATTTCAGATTTGGTCGAAGCTGGTGTCGAGTTAAAGGGTAGCGAAGTTAAATCAATTCGAGATAATGGAATGAGTTTGAATGAAAGTTTCGTACAAATAAAAAATGGTGAAATCTTTCTCAAAAACGCATACATTAAACAATACAAGCACGACGCTATTTCGCATCTCGATGAGCGACGGACAAGAAAACTTTTGCTTCATAAAGCCGAAATTGAAAAGTTTCTTAAAAAAACTCAAGAAAAAGGGTTTTCTCTTATGGCAACCAAAGCTTATTTTGATAAAGGTAAGGTTAAAATAACTGTCGGACTTGCCAAAGGAAAGCACCTTTATGATAAGCGCAATACTAAAAAAGAACAACAAGTTAAGCGTGAAATCAATCGAGTTGTTAAAGAAGGGGGGCGATAAGGCTTCGACGGGGCAAGGGAGAAAGTTAAAGCGTGTGGTTTCGATGCTAACCTAAAAAGTGTCAAAAAAATAAACGCAAATAATAACTATAAGACTAGTTTAGCTGCTGCTTAACAAGTCCGCTTACTTCAAGTTCCACTTTGCTTGTAGATTAAGCGTCAGTTAAAAGTGGGGGTCAATTAAGTTCGCTTTTGACAAAATTGACTAAAACAACAAAAGCACGCGAAATTTTAATTCGTTTGTTTAAAAAATTTCGTTAAATTATAAGCAAACTGCACACGGAGAAAAGCTTTTAGAACTTGTTTCGGACGTGGGTTCAATTCCCACCGTCTCCACCAAAAAAATCGGTTTTACCAGGAAAATTCCTGAAAAACATAAAAAAATAATTAAAAGAGGTGAAATTATGGGACAAATTATTCTTCAAGTTGTTATCGTTCTAGGAATTATCATCGCAGGAGGTTTTTTAATTTTCTTCCTTGGCGACCTTTTGATGTCGATTGTTGATCCTAAACGCGATAACGAAAAAGTAATGTCGAAAAAAAGAAAGGAAGCTGAAAAATTGGCTGAAAGAATTGATTCTTTGCCTGCAGAAGTAAAACAACAAGTCTTAAAAGATGAAAATGTTGTTGATGTTTTAAATTCTGTTGAAAAAAAGAATGAACAAGTTACCCCTGTTCAGCCACAAGCAAATGTTCAGTCTTATGTTGTAGAGGCTTATGAACAGGAAGATAATAAAGAGCAAACAGAAGAACAGGCATCTGCGAGTGAAGAAAATGAACAGGACGATGAAGAAGCTCGTATAGCAGAAGCTCGTGCAGCTCTCGAGAGAAGAAAACAAGAAATCCTTCGCCGTATTCAATCTCAAATGGAAGACAATGAGGAAGAAAACGATGAAGAGGATGAAGAAGATGTTGAAACAAAAGAGGAAAGCACCGAAGAAGATATTATTGAAGAGCCTGCAGTAGTAGAAGAATCAGAGGAGGAGAAAGCTCTTCGTGCTGAACTTGAAAAAGCAAAAAGTGAGCTTGAAGCTGAAAAGGCACGATATGCTGAACTTGCAAAACAAATTGCCGAGTCTAAAGAGAATGAAACAGAAGAAGTCGTAACAGGACCAGCTCTTCCAAAAGAAGAATATGAAAAGCAATTAGCTGAATTGCAAGAAAGATTATCTGCTAACGAAAAAGAACTTCGTGCTTGCAAAAAAGAATATTTGCCACTTGCAAGAATAGCAAAAACTTTGGAGAAAGACGAGAAAAAGCTTCGTAGAAAAGAAGCCGTAGTCGCAAAACAGAAAATGATGGTGTATGGTGTTAACAACTATGCCGACATAGATGAAGAAAAGGCAAAGAAATTAGCTGAAGAACTTGACCTTTATGATGGTCTTAAACTTTCTGTTCAAAATTGTCGTGATGTTATGGAAAACAACAAGGACAGATTCCCAGTTCTTGAAAAAATGTATTACATCTTGAAAGCACAAAACGAACAGCTTAAAAATGATATTTTAGAAATTCAACAAGCACTTGAATCTTTCAAAGAAGAAGAATAAAATCCTATAAATATAATAACAAAAAGTCAAACTTGATTGTTTGACTTTTTTTATAGCGATTTTTCATTTGGCATTTATTTTTAAAAGATGTTATTATTTCTTATATATATATGTTTTTATGTAATATTATTAGGTACTATTCGCTGTTTTAAAAATTCTTTCTTTACTAGGCTGATAATAATATAATTTTGCATTTGGTACATAATTATTAATGGAAAGATGTACTAACTGTTTTGCAATAATTAGTTTAGTAGGGATATTTTTCGTAATAAAAAAAACCGAGTAATTCTCGGTTTTTTTTAAACACAAAACAATTAAAATTAAATTTTGACTACTTAAGTTCAACAGTAGCGCCAGCTTCTTTGAATTTAGCTTCCAATTCTTTAGCTTCAGCAGTTGGCACATTTTCTTTAACAGTTTTTGGAGCACCATCAACAAGAGCTTTAGCTTCTCCAAGACCAAGACCTGTAACCTCTCTTACGATTTTGATTACAGCAATTTTGTTTGCTCCAACTTCTTTAAGAACAACATTAAATTCTGTTTTCTCTTCGGCTGCAGGAGCTGCTGCACCAGCAACAGGAGCAGCTGCAACTGCTACAGGAGCTGCTGCGCTTACTCCGAACTCTTCTTCAAGAGCTTTAACAAGTTCACTAACTTCAACGATTGTTAGTTTTTTGATTTCTTCTACAAGATTTTTGATATCTGCCATTTTTTTTTTTTCTTATAATTTATTTTTCAGCGATAGCTTTAAGAGCAATCGCAAGTCCCTGTGTAGGGGCATTAAGAACTCTAACAAGTGCACTTGCAGGGCCAAGTAAAGTTCCAAGTAATTTGGCAATAAGCTGATCCTTTGATGGAAGTTTTGCCAAAGCTTCTATTTCCTTGCTTTCAACGAAGTTTCCGTTAAGTAATCCAAATTTTACGTTAAGCTTTTGAGTTTTTTCAGCGTAGTCGCAAACAATTTTTGCAGGTGCGACTTCATCATCGTATCCAAAAGCAACAGCGCTTGTGCCTTCAAGATATTTTTCGGCACCTTTGATTCCGAGTTCGTTAAGTGCAAGGAGCATTAATCTGTTTTTGTAGACTTTGTATTCTGCGCCATTAGCTTTAAATTCTCTACGCATTTTGGTGTCTTCTTCAACAGTAAGTCCGTTATAACCAACGAATGCAACTGATTTTGCTTTTGAAAGTTTTTCTTTTATTTCGTTGACTATGACTTTCTTTGCTTCGAAATTAGCACTCATATTTCCTCCTTTTTTAATATTGTTTTGTGTTTTTATCTAAAAAAAATCTCTTGCGCCAAAGAAAAGGGCAAGAGACAGAAATTCTTATCCATACCTTTTTCCTCGGCAAGCAGCCAATCTGGCATTTACGCATAGCACTTGCTGTCTGTGGAAAGACTTAATTTAGATGTTCACATTATACTTCTTTATTTTTACAATGTCAACTATTTTTTCAAAATATATTATTAAATTTTAATTGTTTATCCAAGTATGTTTAATTATTTGACTTTTTTTTGTTGAGATGTTAAAATTTTGCTGTTTTATAGGAGATGACTTATGGATTTTGTGAGTATCGAAAAAAAGTGGAATGAAAAATGGGAAAAGGATAACCTTTATAAATTTGATGAAAATAAATTGGATAAAAAATATTATTTGCTTGAAATGTTTTCTTATCCTAGCGGATTAAATTTGCATTTAGGTCATTGGTGGAATTTCGGGTTGTCCGATAGTTTTGGTCGTTTTAAAAGAATGCAAGGCTATAACTTATTTCAGCCTATGGGATTTGACTCTTTCGGACTCCCTGCTGAAAATTATGCATTAAAAACCGGAATACACCCAGAAGATTCTACTTTAAGAAATATTGCAACAATGGAAAAACAATTGAGAAACATAGGGGGAACTTTTAACTGGGATTATGAAGTAGTTACTTGTAAACCCGAATATTACAAATGGACTCAATGGCTATTTGTTCAGTTATTCAAAAAAGGTTTAGCTTATCAAAAACAAGCGCCAGTAAACTGGTGCCCTTCTTGTAATACTGTTATAGCAAATGAGCAAGTCGTTGAAGGGTTGTGTGAAAGATGCGGAAATGAAGTTATCAAAAAAAATATGACTCAATGGTTTTTTAAAATAACAGATTACGCAGAAAGATTGCTTTCTGGACTTGACCAAATCGATTGGCCACAAAAAACCAAAATTTTGCAAAAGAATTGGATAGGGAAGTCTATTGGTTGTGAAGTCGATTTTAAAACAGAAGACAAAAAACACACACTAACCGTTTTTACTTCACGTGTTGACACTATATATGGGGTTAGTTGGCTTGTAATAGCACCAGAACATCCACTTTTGCCGAAGCTGGTTACAAAGGAGCATAAAACCGAAGTTGACGCTTATATAAAAGAGGCTGCAAAGAAAGATGAGATCGCAAGGTCCAGCACGGAAAATGTAAAAACAGGTGTCTTTACTGGGACTTATGTTGTAAATCCTCTTAACGGAGCTAAAGTTCCTGTTTATGTTGCTGATTATGTTATTGCTTCTTATGCAACTGGTATTGTTATGGGGGTCGCTGCACACGATACTCGTGACTTTGACTTTGCAAAGGTTTATAAAACACCTGTTGTTCAAGTTATCGAAGGTAAAAATGGCGAAAAAGTTGATTTGCCGTTTACTGACTACGGTAGATTGATCAATTCCGCTGAATTTACAGGGCTTTCAAGCGAAGAGGCAAAGGAAAAAATCGCTGACAAACTAGAGAAACTTGGCGCAGGAAGGAGAAAAACAAATTACAAACTTCGTGATTGGTCTGTTTCTAGACAGCGTTATTGGGGTTGCCCTATACCTATTATACATTGTCCATATTGTGGAGCAGTTGCAGTTCCAGAAAAAGATTTGCCGGTTATTTTGCCTAAAATTCACGATTATAAACCAGAGGGAGAAGGTCCTTTAGGTAAAGTTGATTCATATATGAATGTGAAATGTCCAAAGTGCGGAGCAGATGCGAGACGAGACCCAGATACTTTAGATGCTTTTGTTTGCTCGTCATTCTATCAGTTACGATATCCGGATGCTCATAATTCTAAAGAGATTTTTGACAGCAAAAAAATAAACAAAATTTGTCCAATTGACACTTATGTCGGAGGTGTAGAACACGCAACCGCTCACTTGCTCTATTCAAGATTTATTACTATGTTTTTGCACGATATTGGCAAGGTAGATTTTGACGAACCTTTCAAAAGATTAGTGCATCAAGGGATGGTGTTGGATCCAAAAACTAATAAAAAAATGTCCAAAAGAAATGGTGGAAAAACTGCTGATGACTATGTTAATGAATTTGGTAGTGATGCTTTAAGACTTCATATGATGTTTTCTATGAATTATATTGATGGCGGTCCTTGGTATGATGATGGGCTAAAACATATGAAAGCTTTTATGGAAAGAATAGAACGAATTGTTTTAAGTTGGGCAAAACTTGGCAATGAAAATTCAACTTTAAATGGAAGCGAAGAGAGTGAACTCGAATATGCTCGTGCATTTTGCATAAAAGAAATGACATCAAGTTTCGAGATTTTTTCGTTCAACACGGCTATTGCTCGATTAATGGAGCTTGTAAATGCTATGTATAAATATGACAAAGTCGAAAGAAAAAATGAAGTTTTAGCTAAAAGTGTTATGCTTGATGTGATAAAACTTATTGCACCAGCAACCCCACATTTTGCTGAAGAACTTTGGCAATTAATAGGTATGCCATACAGTGTTCACAATCAGCTTTATCCTGTTTGCGACGAATCAAAATTAAAAAAGGCTGAAATTGAAATAGCTGTTCAAGTAAATAGTAAAATAATAACAAGATTGTCAGTTCCAACTGATTCGACAAATGAAAAAGTTTTGGCACTTGTTAAATTAGACAGCAAAGTAAAAAATGCCTTATTGGGAAAAAGTATTGTAAAGGAAATAGTCGTTCCGGGCAGAATTGTTAACATCATAGTAAAATAAGCCTACCTGATATTTTTAGCGAGATTAATTTCTCGCTTTTTTATTGTTCTACCTTAAATAGAAATATGAGATCAAATTTTATTTTCTTACACAAAAAGTCGTTTTTAAAATCCATAGAACTCGATTATTTTTCAATCAATTTTCACACTTGTTTATTTTTGTCGCATTGATATTTTTTCGAGTTCTAGAATATTATAGAGTAAACGACAAAAATAGAAAGTTTTCGTCATTCCTGAAAGTTATGCTTTAATCATTAAAATACGATTTTTATCGAAATATTGTTGACTTTGCCAGAAAATAATGTTATATTTATTATGTAGTTAGTCTAGGCTAATTAAAAAGGAATTTATGGCTTTAAAAAAGTGGAAATATAATTTATTATTTGTATTGCTCATAGTCCTAATAGGTTGCTATATGGGTATGAGTTTTTTTGTTGATAATCCATCTTTAGAATCTCAACAAGGTAGCGGGATTGACCAAGTGTCACCAGAAACCCCAGAGGAGTTGCCAGAAGTGGAAGTTGGCGATGATGTCGACCAAGAGGAAGAAGATTATTATATGCCAGTTAACGGTATCAGCGCTATTATTGATGCTTTAGACAGATTAAAAAATGGAGCTGGCTATTCAAGTTCGTTTTCACAAACGATGTCGAATAAAGGTACTGTGATGAACATTTCTTCAACAGTTATTCAATCTGTTGATGGAACAATTATGAAGGGCAAAAATTCGAATGGTGAAACTGTTTCTGTTGAAAATTTCTTTTTCCATTCCGATGATACCAACATTGGTAAAGACCAAGTCGCAAACTATTATAGAGGAATTTATGTAAATTATGACACGAACACTGCTCAAGTTGCATTGACTTCAAGTTATGATTTAAGTAATCAAACATACGACCTTTCACAAGCAAGCAGAAATGACTTTGTGTCGGTTAGCGATCTTTTGGACGAATTTGGTATTATTCAAGGTCAAGGCTTTCCTCTTTCTATTACCAAACAAAATTCTACGATAATGAACGACTACACTGACACGATAAGAACTATTAAAATTTCATTTAAAAGCAGTGCTTTGTCAACAGGTTATTTGAAGTATTGGCTTTCTAACGGGCAACTGACAAATTTGTCTTACAATGGGTCCGATATTTCAATCACTTTTTACATTCAAAAAAGCAATGGCGCATTGGTTAAAATATTCCGAGAAGAAACTTTTAATGCCACTGCAAGTTATGGACCGATGAAGGTGCCTGTAACTTCTACAATTACTACAACACAAACTTTTAAAGCATTTGACAAAGCAATCACACTCGCTGATTCGCTATAATAATTTATAATATAAAATATGTGATACAATGGACAAGTTAAAAGGAAAAAAATGAAGTCGAAAAATTTAAAATTTTCAATTATGATTATTTTCGTGCTGTTGCTTATAGGTGCATACCTAGGCATCGGTATGTTTGTTGCGCCTGTTGTGCAAGCAGACAATTCGATAGTTGACAATCCTTTTGACAATGTTTTAGATGGTGAAGGGGATAATACAGATATAGATATTTCACCTGATGATGACGATGTAGGCGGATCTTCACCGGTTTATTTGCCTGCCAACAGTATTAACGCTGTTAACTATGTCCTCGACGAACTTTACAGCAAACCTGGATACAAAACAGGAATTAGTATCTATTTTAATGCAAATGGTAGTTTGGGGGGAATAGGGAACTTATCATTAACTCAATTGATAAAAGGTACCGGCCAGAAATGTGGAGACGAAGCTCTTGAAGAACTCTATTTCTACTACAATTCAGGTGTTAGTGATTTCTTTTTAGATAGGAATTGGATTCTTAATGAGTATCGCTCAATATATACAAACGAAGAAACCGACGAGGCTTGGCGTGCACTTACCAGAAATTCTAACGCAAAAGATAATTATTACAATTTAGATGATAAATCCGAATTGTCCGTATCTTCTGTTGAAGAAATTTTTGGGACTTACTATATTCTGTTTTCTTATCCTTTGCCTATTAATTTTTCAAGTAAGCTGTGCACTGTAACAGAAGATAATTCAAGAGACAGCAATTATAGATATATTACTTTAAGTTTTTCTGCAAATAATGTGCCTGAAAATTATAGGTCATACTATCACGGATTAGTTAAAGATTTACCTGTCATTGATAATGTTTATTATAAAACATTTACATTCACATTTACTATTAACAAACGAACGGGAAACTTGATTAAGGTTGTAAACAATCAGTATATGAGTGGTTCGGTTAATATTGTTGGATTGCCGGCTGAAATAAATGTCAATGTGGAGTATGTTTTCAATATTGTTGCTTGTGATGAACCTTTCGAAATTCCTCA
The DNA here is from genome assembly GCA_944380695.1 of uncultured Clostridia bacterium. Lineage (GTDB taxonomy): Bacteria > Bacillota > Clostridia > Christensenellales > UBA1242 > Caccovivens. Next base: position 11,533 of record CALWII010000047.1, read on the forward strand.
ACCTCATTTGCAAAGCGTTAAATATGAAGAAGTTTTTAATCAATGGCAAGAGATTTTGTTGGCAGAAAATACTAAACAGCAAGAGACAGAATAAATTTTTGCAGGAGCGTTCTATAATATTAATACAGTAAATTGAGGTTTTTTAACAGTTTTAGATATGATCTACTCTTAATAAAATCGTTTTAGGTAAAAATCAGCTCGGTGTTTATTAAAACAAAAAAAACTTTATCAATAAAATTCTGATAAAGTTTTTTTTAAACAAATAAAATTCATATTATGTTTCGTAAATTTTATATTAAATATATAACTATAAGTTGTTGGATGGTTAAATTTAACAAATTAAAAAATGTTGCGAAGGTAAGTTTTATTCTGTAAAATCAATTTATATGAATTTTATTTTTAGATTCAGGCGATACAAATTTTTTTAAAATTTTGCAAAGAACAGCTAGTGATTTTGTAGTGTTTGATTTTTTTTGTTAGCTTCTATGAATAGCATTCGCTTTGAATTTAATTATAAACATATAAATTCAACAAAAAGTTAAAAAAACAAATTAAATTTTCTAAAAAAATACGCCAGTCGGCGTATTTTTTGTTATTTTTTTTGATTTTAATTTATTTGCTTGTGTTTTTCTTTTCAAGCAAAATTTCAATTAATTTTGCGATTCCGTATGTCAAAGCCATAACAGCGGCGCCACAAACTATAGATACAAGGAAAACATAAACTTCATTTGAATTGAATGCTCCAATCCCCGCGAATAAGCAAGAGAACCACATTATAAACATAACAAGCGGTGTAATTATTGTAAATAAAATTTTTACAAAAACCGACTTATATTCAGCTTTGTGCATCAAATTGTAGAAAACCACTGCTAGTGTTAATATCGCAAAAACGATTCCTAAAATAAATGTAGTTTGTTGAAAAACACTTAAAAATTTAAAATCCATAAAGTTACCCTCCATTTGACTATATTTTATCACATTCATTTGCATTTGTCAATACATAAAATTAATTAAATTGGTTTGTTAAATTATTTTTTTGATGTATAATACAACTATGAGTAAAATTAATAAAAAACAAAAAATAATTATTATTTCTGTTGTTTCAGCATTGTTGGTTATCACTGCGATAATCTTGTTTTTATGTTTATATGTTTTTAAACCGAAATCAGCTCCTTCAGTGGAGGTAATTTTGGCAGGTGAGCAGGTTTTTGTTAAAGTTGATGAACCAGAAAAAGATTATGCTTACAGGTTTAGGTTTCAAGAAAACAATAATGAAGTTTGTTATGATTCCAGCACTAGTGTTCTAAACATAACCGAAGAGTTATGGCAAGAAAATTTAAAAATAGGTGTACAATATAATATTTCTGTTTGTTATATTGATAGTGGTGGAGTATTATGCGGTGATTACAGCCAACCGATAGAATATACTTTCAATATTAAACTCTCTTCACCTGTGTTATCGATAAATGAGAATATTCTTTCCTGGGAAGAAGTTAGGGGAGCTGACTATTATAATGTTAGCTATTATTTTATCGACCGTACTTTTAATATTTCCACTTCGACTTTGCAGTTTGACTTAACTACAATCCCAGGTGGTAAATACAATGTTAATGTTACAAGCTGTTCCAATAAAGAAAATTTTCAGCAGAGTCAAGAGTCGCAAATCACAGTCGAGTTAAATCATAACCTAATGCCGTTTTTAAGTGCGACTATCAATCCTCAAACATTTATTCTAACTGTAGATGGTAATGAATATATTCCAGCTATTAGGTTGACAGACGATGTTGGCAATAGCTACCTACTTAAAGATTTTTCAATAGAAAAGTCTTCAAATGGTTGGAGATACAGAATAGATGTTAAAGCGATTTATGTAAGCGGACGCACGTACTATGTTAACCCAGAGCCTTTTGAATTTAATTCATATCAAGGTCAAACAACGAAGGTAAGTTTATAGCATAATTATTGTTTTATTTAAACATACTACATTCGTAGGAAGGTAGTATGTTTTTTAATTTACAGACTCGTTTAAAAAATTTTAAAAAGCAACTTAATGATGCCGATGATGTTTCGATTAAAATTGTTCAAACCAAAACAGGACAAAAAGTTGGAATGATTTTTTTGCGCAGTATGATAGATAATCAACTTTTTCAAACAGGTATTTTTAAGCCAATCACAGAAGAATGTGATATCATTGATATGGATAAAATTAAGGCAAACCTACTAAATATTTCTAATACGAAGCAAATTAATGGAAAAGAGGTTGTAAATTGTGTTTTAGATGGCGGTGTTGTTATCTGTTTGGAGAATTCAAACTCATATTTGTCCGCTGATTTACAAAAATACACCGCAAGAACTCCAGCTGAACCACCTACCTCTGCGGTTATACAAGGACCTCGTGAGGGTTTTGTTGAAGACATCAAAATTAATCTTACGCTTTTGCGAAGAAGATTTTATTCGAAAGATTTCGTCGCTAAACAATTAAAAGTGGGTAAATATTCAAATACTAAAATTATTATTGCATATATTAACGGCATCGCTGATAAATCCGTAGTCAAGGAAATAGAGAGTAGATTAAAACAAATCGACATTGACGGCATTGTCGATTCCCATTACATAATGCAATTTTTAGAAAAACGCCCAAGGTCCTTGTTTAAGCAGGTGGGAAGTATTGAAAAACCCGATATAGTTGCAGCTAAAATGCTTGAAGGTCGTGTGGCGATCATCGTAGATGGCTCGCCAATAGTTTTAACTTTACCTTTCGTTTTTCTCGAAGATTTGCAATCGAGTGATGATTATTATAACTCCCATATTTATGGAGCTTTTATTAGGGTGGTAAGAATAATTGCGGTGCTAATTGCTATTATTCTTCCTGCCACTTATCTTTCTTTGAGAATTTTTCATCCAAATGTTACCCCTATAAAGTTTTTAGTTACTATTACCAACACTACAAAAGGTCTGCCTTTTACTCCTTTTTTTGAGATGGTTTTTATCAGCCTTTTATTTCAAATTTTGTACGAGGTGAGTCTTCGTCTGCCTAGCTATTTAGGGTTGGCGACCTCAATAGTTGGGGCTTTAATTCTAGGAGATACCGGAGTAAAAGCGGGGTTGATTTCTCCACCCGGGGTGATTATTGTTGCATTGGCGAAAATAGCACTTTACACAGTTCCAGAACAGGCTTATCAGCTTTCAATTTTGCAATATTTGTTTTTGTTTGTTGGTGGTTCACTAGGTATGTTGGGTATAGTTGGACTTATAATTTATCTTATAACATATATGGCCTCTATTGATTCTTATGGTGCTCCGTATCTTGCTCCTTTTGCGCCAAGAGTAAAAAATGACTTAAAAGATGCTGTGCTAATGACAAATTTGCGAGATATGAAAACTCGACCTCAATCTTTTAGAAATAAAAACTTTACGAGGCAAAAATGAAAACTATTTCATCGCGTCAAGCAGGAATTATTTTATGCGTTATGCTTCTTGCAAACAAAATATTGTTGCTACCTTCGGTGTTGTATGAATACGCAAAAGCCGACAGCGTTTTTATTTTGGTTCTTTTATTATTAGCCGAAATTGGAATGGTTTTTGTTTTCTTTCAACTAAAAAGAAAATACCCTAATGCTAGTTTTTATTCTATTATTCAAACGCAAATGGGGGTGGTTTTTGCCAAAATTCTTTATTTTTTTATTTTTCTTTATATTTTATATAAAATCTTGCTAGTATATAATGTTTGTTATATGTATTTTAGGGTACAAGTTTACCTAGATGCAAGTTTTTATATTTTTGTTTTTGTATTTTTGATTGTATGCAACTCGACAGTTTTAAGAGGGTTGCGACCACTCGCGAGGTGTATGGAATTTTTCTTTTATTTTCTTACTGCTTGTTTTATATTTTGTTTGATGATTTCTATTGCAAATTTTAACAAATTCCCACTTTTTTTTGATACTAATGTCATTAAATTTTTTGAAGGCGGGTTTAAGCATCTGTTTTGTTTTGGTGATACATTGATATTATTTTTGATTATGGAAAAAATAAAGCTGGACAAAAAAGGGGAAAAACAAATATCAAAGTATGCGATTGCGATTAGCATTTTAATTGTTGCGCTTTATGTTTTATTTTATGGTATCTTTAATCATATTTCCTTTGTACACAAAAATGCAATTTCTGATATAATAACTTTTTCTTATAGATTTACAGATATTGGACGACTCGATATGGTCGCAATAGTTTTTGTTATGTTTCTTTCTTTGTTTCAAATATCAGTTGCTTTGTATATTTTTTGTGATATCTTTAAAAAGATTTTTAATGCACCAAAAGATATTTATGGATTAGTTTCTTTCGACCTTATTTTTATCGGGATAGTGATTACTGCAAGTTTGGATTATGCAAAGACTATCGCTATTGGGACTGTTATTGTGCCATATTTTGCCATTTTTTTACAATATATGCTTCCTATAATATGTCTAATATTAAGCGGTTTAAGAAGGAGAGAGTATAATGAAAAAAATAGCTGATGCATTAAAAAGCACACCCATTTTGCTCGCACTTGTATTTATCGCCGTATGTTTTTTTCCTTCGGCCATAATAGCACCCTCTGAAAGTTCTGTAAACGCAATCGTAACCGCCGTTGGTTTGGACAAAAACGACCAAGACTATGAAGTCACTTTGATGACATTCTTGTCCCGCCCAAATCAAAGTTATTCAGAGCAATATGAAATAATTTCTTGTTCTGCACCTTCAATAAGTGAAGCTTTTACTAATGCAAGTTTACAAATAGGCAAAAATATTTCCTTGTTTCACACGCATACTGCTGTTGTAAGCGAAAAGTTACTTGAAGAAGAAGATATAGCTTCATCGCTTGATTATTTAGCGCGTGTTGCATCTATACCGCAGAGTTGTATTTTAATTTCGACTAATGTAACTAGCAAACAATTTTTAGAATTTGTGCAGGAATTGGATAAAGAATCCGATATTAATTTGGAAGAATTGTTGTTTTATACCTCTAATTATGTTCTGTGGAAGTATACCACGATAAGCTCTTTTTATGAGGGCTATTATTCACCCGTTAAATGCTCTTTGCTGGGGCACTTGACAATATCTCAAGGAGATGTTGATGGTATACCTATCAAGAATACAGAAAATGTTGTTGGATTAGGTGATAATAAAGACGAAAAAAAGGGAAACAGTTCAAGTGAAAGTGAGTCTCAAGAGCAAAGTGGTCAAAATGATAGCGTAAAAAACGGAAGTAGTCAGCCGTCAGTAAGTGATGAAACACAAAATAATGATGAAAATAATTCAAATAATATGAAACAGCTACAGATTATAAACGATGGAAGTTGTATTCTCATAAAAAACGGCAAGTACCAAGTTGAATTAACAAAAGAGCAACTGCAAGGACTTAACTGGCTTAACAATTCTACATCCGGTTCTGTAGTCACGCTTGATAATGTGAGCGATGATAGTTTTAACAATGCGAAATTAATTTATAAAGTGCAAAGAAAACAAATTTTAGACCGATTTGAATTTCAAAATGGAGTGCCTGTTTATACAGCCAATGTCAAATTATATCTGACATTAATGGAGGTGAATGGGACAAAAGAAGAGATATTAAAAAGCAAGGAGCCTATCTATATCAGTGAAACAGTAAGACAACTAATTGAGAAACAGGTAAAAAGTGAAATAATGAATTCAGTTGAGATTTCAAAAACAAACAACTGTGATACACTTGATATGTTCGAAAGATTTTACGATAAGAAAAGAACAGAAACACGAAAGCTTATGGAAACAGAAAATATTCAACCGGAAGATTTTTTCAAAAATGTCGTTTTTAAAGTCATAGTTTCTATATTTCCTGTTTAATAATAGTTTAGACTGTAAATTAGTTGGAAAAAAAATGTTAATGTGTTAAACTTATTTTCAGCAGATATTTGTCTGATAAAAAAATTATTTGTGTTTCACACAAGTAGCACATAATTCTGTTTTAGAATAGTAATTATCATTGCAATTATAAAATATTTTATGTGTGATTTAATTTCTGTATTGGAGGTAAACTTTGGAAGAGAAAAAAGGAGGATTTAAACTATCTTATTTGGTTTTGATTCTTGTCGTTGTGCTTTTATTGTGTTTTTTGTTTGTCGACACATCAAATCCTGGGAAAAGAATTGAATTAAGTGAGGTGGATTCCTTTATTACCGGAACTTATAATGATGAGTCATCGGGTGAAAAAAAATTACAGCTCGCACAGCTTTATTACTACGATGGTACAGGGTATATTTTGGTTGTTGACAGCAAAAATGTTAACAGTTTTCCGACAAACTCTGACTACTATTTCGAATATTCTTCTTCAAGCGATATAAACAGAATTATTGAGAAAATAGACATTCAAAACGGCAAGAATGCCGAGATAGAAGGGGCAACCATTATTACTTATGACACCAATCGGCCAAGTGAAAATTGGTTTTTAAGCTTTTTGCCAACACTTCTTATAATTGTTTTTGGATTTGTTATGGTTTGGGTTCTTTACAGAATGATGGCTAATTCTAACAAAGGCGCATTAGGTTTTGGAAAAACTCGTGCAAAGGCTTACGCTACTACAAAAGTTAGATTTTCCGATATCGCTGGTGCCGATGAAGAAAAAGCAGAACTTCAAGAAATTGTTGAGTTCTTAAAAAATCCAAAAAAATTCACTGACCTCGGTGCAAGAATTCCAAAGGGTATTTTGCTTGTTGGTAATCCCGGAACCGGTAAAACATTGCTGGCAAGAGCTGTTGCAGGGGAAAGTAATGTTCCTTTCATTTCTATTTCTGGTTCTGATTTCGTTGAAATGTTTGTCGGGGTCGGGGCTTCTCGTGTGCGAGACTTATTTGACCAAGCCAAGAAAAATAAGCCGTGTATTGTTTTTATAGATGAAATTGATGCGGTTGGAAGACAGAGAGGTGCAGGTTTAGGCGGAGGTAATGATGAAAGGGAGCAAACCCTCAATCAGCTTCTTGTCGAAATGGATGGGTTCGAGCCTAATGAGGGAATTATTGTGCTTGCTGCAACAAACAGAAGCGATGTTCTTGATCCAGCTTTGATGCGACCAGGCAGGTTCGACAGGCAAATCTATGTTAATGTTCCTGATGTCAAAGGTAGAGAGGGCATACTTCGTATTCACGCTCGCAATAAACCGCTTGATGAATCAGTTGATTTCAAAACTCTTGCAAGATTGACAACAGGCTTTACTGGTGCTGACATTGAAAATATGCTTAACGAAGCTGCTATTTTGGCCGCTCGTGCAAATAGACCTACTATTCGTATGCAGGATATTACGGAGGGTATTAATAAAGTTCTTATGGGTCCTCAAAAGAAGAGCCGTTTGGTTACAGAAAAAGATAGAAAACTTACTGCATATCATGAGGCCGGTCACGCAATTTTAGGAAAATCTTTGGAGCATTGTGATAATGTTCAAGAAGTTTCGATAATCCCTCGTGGAATGGCTGGGGGTTATACTATGCAACGACCAGACGATGATGAAACACATTTGTTCTATTCAAAGCTAATGGACGATATAGCAATGAGTATGGGTGGACGAATTGCCGAGGAGTTGGTCTTTAAAGATATTACAACAGGGGCATCAAGTGATATTCAACAAGCTTCAAAACTTGCCAGAAAAATGGTCTTCGATTGGGGTATGAGTAAAAAAATTGGCTTTATGTCGTTATCTTCACAACAGGAAATTTTTGTTGGAAGAGATTATCAAATGAAAAATGATTTTTCAGAAAA
>CALWII010000048.1 GCA_944380695.1 uncultured Clostridia bacterium
TCTGCCTTAGAAGGGCATTGCTCTATCCAGCTGAGCTATGGAAGCCCGTTGGAGCGGGTGAAGGGAATCGGACCCTCGCAACCAGCTTGGAAGGCTGGGGTTCTACCACTGAACTACACCCGCACGCTTTTAGGCGACTAAAGTAGTGTAGCATAGTCGCCTAAATTTGTCAACAATTTTATGCGAATTTACAGATTTCTACGAAAATTATATTCTTTTTAGAATTATTTTACCCCCTAGCATAACAACTGCAATAGGCAACTTTTTGATTTCAATTGCCTTTATAGTAGCCAATGCGAATTGATAAGCGATTCTAAGTTCTCTTGAAGTGGGTTTTGAGCCTCTTTGAAGATATCCGACAACAAATGGTCTAATCTGAATAGGTGCAATTTTTTCGCCTATATTTTTGCAAAATAAATCAGTATCAATAATGTTTTCTCTTAAAATAATAGAAGTCGGCAAATCTTTTTTAAAATTATTTTTGATTGTCTCTACGATTTCTTTTTCTTTCAGTTGTTTTTTATCTGCGATTAAAATATCAGGATTAAGGATTTTTCCAGCTGTTTCTGCAATTTTTCCACTTTGCCTACCCATAGTAACAAACACACAACTGCGTGTAAAAGCATCCATACTAGGCATAACACTTCTGAATGCGGAACAAACACTTTCAACTGCAGTATGAAAACCTATAGAGTAATCACTGTCTTCAACATCATTATCAATTGTACAAGGAACAAAAACGGCTTTGACTCCTTCCCGTTCCATCTCGACTACAGCTTTTTGTGAGCCGTTGCCACCTAAAACAACCACAGCATCAAATAATTTAGCGTTTTCTACTGCTTTTTTAAAGATATTTTTTTCTTTAAACTTTGGAAATCGTGAAGATTTAATACAGCAACCCGCACTGTTAGCGTATAAACCAGGATTAAAAAATTTTATAGGGTAAATTTCGTTTTCATACAAACCCTTAAATCCTCCCTTGCATCCGTAAAGATTTTTACCAAAATGTTGATAAAGTTTGGCGATAAACTTGTTCATACCTGGTGCATCTCCACCACTTGCGACAACTAAAATTTTCATATTATTTCTCCTTTACTAAATATTTTTTTTGTTTGGCGCCCATATTTTAACATTTTGTGTGCCTAACAATCCATAAAGTTCATTTAATAAATAATTCTCTGCACTAACTTTGATATTATAAGAAAATGGTTTGTTGGTAGAAGTACATTTAATTATGACCTCCATATCCCCTGGATAATTTTTTAAACTTGAACTCACTTTAGCGAAAAGGTCTATATCTTTTGTGTCAAACTTAAGATAAAGTTTTTCGATATTGTTTTCCTCGACTACTTCATCTTTTCTTCGCCAAGGTATAACTTCCTCCGCCGTAACAGTTGGCGTTCCATTTCTTAAAGAGATTCTGCCTTTAACTGTTATCATATTATCTTCTTCAATCAAGTTTTTATATCTAGGATATACATTTGCGAAAAATGAAACTTCTATTGTCCCGTTGATATCTTCCAATTTAACGAATGCGAGCTCTTTCCCGTCTTTCATAATTTTTCGCTTTTCCACTATGATACCACCACAAGTCACTTTCATTCCGTCATAAATTTGTTCGTAAACGGCTTCGTCGTCATTGTTGTCGTAATCACCTTCAGTTTCATCTTCATTAGGCAACAACATATCTGCGGTTAAGTTAAACCTGTCATAATATTCCAAATAATTGTCAAGAGGGTGACCGGAAATATAAATACCGACAATTTCTTTTTCAAACTTTAACAAAGTTTCCTTATTATATTCCTTTATATCAGGCCAGTCCAAACTGTTAAATTCTTGTTTCATATCTGTGAAACAGTCAAACATAGAAAATTGTCCTGTTTTTTTGTTTTTTGTATCTCTAATTGCTCGGTCGACAGCCACACCGTAAACAGCCATAAGCTGTGACCTATGTTTTCCAAAGCAATCGAATGCTCCACTGACAATTAAACTTTCTAAAACTCTTTTGTTTAACACAGGAATGGTCGCTCTAGAAATAAAATCTTCAAAACTTTTAAATTCCCCATTTGCATCTCGCTCTTTGATTATTTCATCAATGACTGCAGACCCAACGCCCTTGAGAGCAGCCAAACCAAAACGAATATTTTTGTTTTCGGTTTTAAAATAAGTATTAGATTTATTGATATCAGGAGCTAAAACCTCTATTCCCTCTTTTTTTGCGAATGCAGTATATTTTTTTACTTCGTCCAGATTAGTTATTCGATTATTTAAAACGGCGGTAATAAGTTCTACCTCGTAATATGTTTTTAAATAAGCTGTTTGGTAACTTAAATAGGCATAAGCTGCTGCGTGAGATTTATTGAATGCATACTTTGCAAATTCTGCCATCTTATCGAATACTTTCTCTGCAGCTTCACGGCTATGCCCCAGTTTTACTGCACCTGGTATGTTATTCTTCCCATCATCATAACCGTCAATAAATTTTATTCGTTCGTGAGCAATTTTTTCCACCTTTTTTTTGCTCATAATTCTTCGCATATTGTCAGCTTGCCCCAACGAATAACCAGCCATAACTTGAGTTATTTTCATAACCTGTTCCTGATAGACAATACATCCGTATGTTATGTCGAGTATGTTTTTAAGACAAGGGTCATCGTAAACGATGCTTAATGGGTCTTTTTTGTTTTTAATGAAATCAGGTATAGAGTCCATTGGCCCAGGTCTGAACAAAGATATACCAGCTATGATATCATCCATACAATTAGGTTCAAGCTCTTTCATAAAGCGCTTCATACCAGCGCTTTCCAATTGGAAAACTGCATCGGTCTTGCCTTCTGAAATCAGTTCAAAAACCTTTGGGTCATCATACTCCATATTATAAAAATCAATATCAATATTGTAATTTTCTTTAACATAATCAAGTGCTTTTTTGATATCCGTTAAAGTAACAAGACCAAGGAAATCCATTTTAAGAAGACCTAATTGCTCGATTTCTATCATATCAAATTCGGTGACAATTTCATCTCCATTTCTGGCGAGTGGTACAAAGTCAGAAACAGCTTGTGGGGCAATTAACACTCCCGCTGCGTGCATTCCACAGTTGCGTGGAACTCCCTCAACTTTGATAGCCATATCTACCATTTTTTTAATAAGATCGTCCTCTTCATAAGCCTGTTTTAATTCAGGTATAATAAACTTCTCAAACTCTGCGCCTTCTTCTCTACCAAAATAATATTTTAAAACAGGTTCATTTCTTTTAAGTCCATCAGGAGGAAAATTCGGTATTTCTTTAGTCAAACGGTTAACATCTGCCAAAGGAACACGCAAAACTCTGCCTATATCTCTTAAAGCGTTCTTCGCCTTCATACTACCGAAAGTGACTATGCCCGCTACGTGATCTGCGCCATACTTTCTTTTAACATATTCTATAACTTCTGTTCTTCTGTCTTTACAAAAGTCGACATCGAAATCGGGCATTGAAACACGCTCTGGATTTATAAATCTCTCAAAGAATAAATTATATTTAATAGGGTCAACCTTTGTTATTCCTATACAATATGCGACAAGACTTCCAACTCCTGAACCTCTGCCTGGCCCCACTGGTATACCATTATTTCTTGCAAAATTAATATAATCCCAAACTATTAAGAAATACTCAACGAAGCCTTGTTTTTTAATAAGAGCAAGCTCCTCCTCTATTCTGTTGACGAGTTCAGTTGTCACTTTAGGATAAAGCTTTGCGAGTCCTTCATAAGCCATTCTTTTTAAAAAGTCGTAAGTCGTTTCGCCCGTGTCAGGAACATATGAAGGAATAAAATTTTTACTTGGCGATAAGGCATATTTTCTGTCAACATTCGGCTTTTCGCCCAGAGATTTAGTCTGTAAAATCACTTCACATTTATCTGCAATTTCTAATGTATTGTTTAATGCTTCTTCGTAACCCGGCAAAGCTTCTAGCATTTCTTCATAGGTTTTATAATAAAATTCGTTGGTTTCAAACTTAAGTCTGTCTGTTTCGTCAACAAACTTGTGCATCGCCACACACATTAATGTGTCTTGGAGCTCGCTGTCTTCTTTGTTTAAATAATGAACATCGTTTGTAGCAACAAGCTTAATGCCCAACTCATTAGCCAGTTTTGTTTGACCGATAATGACTTCGTTATCTTCTGGCAAATTATGGTTTTGAATTTCTATGTAGAAATCATCTCCAAAAAGATTTTTGAACCATATTGCGAGCTCTCTTGCCTCATCAAATCTTCTTTGTAAAATAAATTTTTGCAAATGCCCAGCAAGACAAGCCGACAGGCATATAATACCCTCGTGGTACTTTTCAAGCAATTTATAATCGATTCTAGGTTTATAATACATTCCATCTACGAAAGCTATAGAAATTAATTTTAAAAGATTGTGATAGCCGGTATTGTTTTTAGCCAACAAAATAAGGTGGCCGGTATCCTCTCTACCGGTTTTATTTAAATGGTCGTGACAAATATAAAATTCACAACCGATAATTGGTTTAATACCTGCTTCTATACAAGCTTCATACATTTTCATCGTGCCGAACATATTGCCGTGGTCAGTCATAGCGACAGCTTTCCAGCCACGCTCTTTAGTTATTTTGACGAGTTTTTTAATTCTTGCAAGCCCATCAAGTAAACTATACTCTGTGTGAACGTGCAAATGTACGAAATCTTTCATCAATGCTCCTATTTTAATTCTTTTGCAATTTTCAAAAGCTTATTAAGTCGATGATTCAACCCGCTTTTTGAAAGCTTAATGGTCGAAAGACTCAAAAGTTCATCCAAACTCTCTTCTGGATTGGCGAGTCTCAACATAGCCACCTCTTGCAACTCATCGCTTAAACTCTCAAGGCCGATCGTAGAGATTATTGTATTTATAGCACTAACTTGTTTTAAGCTCGCCTCGACCGTCTTCGATATGTTGGCGTTAATGCAGTTGACTTGTCTATTGACACGATTCCTTTTTTCACGGATTGCAATTTCATTAGAAAGTAAAATCACACTTTGATTTGCACCGATTAGAGCTAAAAGGTCTTTTATTGCTTCGGCTTCTTTAAAGTATAACACAAAAGTATTTTTCCTAGAAATAAGTTTCGCATTAATTCCAAATTCAAACAAAATTGCAGATAAATCGGTTAAAAACTCGTAATTTTTTGATGAAAACTCAAGATGATAACCGCTAGCAGTTGCTTTTTGCCAATCGTTTTCACCGAGTTTAATCGCAGAAGTGCCACAACCGATATACGCCCCTCTTATAAAAGCTTTCTTTGTCTCTTCACTTGCGACAATATTATTATCAATTCCAAAATTTAAGGAAGGCTCACCTCCTAAACTTAACAACCCCGTATCAGCTAAAACTCTTTCAGAAACATCACTAGGAAAAGTAATTCGGTAATAAGTCGTTTTGTTTATAACATAATCATCCTCGATTTCTAGTTCAAGGAAATCCCCATAAAGTTGATGAAACATTTCATTCAATCTGTTGTATAATTCATTGATTTCGGTTAAAATTGAGACTTGAAACCCATTGCTGTTTTTATTTAATTGCCCGCAACTATGAAAAAGACCAGACAAGAATGCAAAAACAGTGTCAGCGTTTTCTCTGACATTGTTTATTAATTCTAGTTTAGTTTCTTTTGCAAAGCTCAAAATTGACCTCTTTTTTTAGTAAATGTTGGCAATTTATCTAGATTGACCACTTGATTTGCTGGTATCCCTAATCTGTAAACGAGGTTAACTCCCCTGTTGCACTCGCCCACTCTTTTTGGCGAATGCGCATCGGAATCAATAATAAATTTCACCCCTTCGCTTGCCATAATTTGCATCTCTTCATCCGTAAAGTTAATTCGTGAACCGTTTAATTCAATCAAAACACCTTTTTGCTTTGCTAATTTCGCAACAGCTAAAGTATCTGTGGGGCATCCGAAATTAAGGTGAGTAATTATATCAATTGGATACTTATCGATTGCTTTTAAAAAAGCTGATGTGTTTCGTGCGATTCTTTTTTCACTAGCTCTAAAAGGTGATGAAAGCATATTTACTGCTTGTAATTGCAAAAAATCCTTTACTGTTGGAGTTTTAACAAGCTTGTGAAATCCCATAAGAATGATGTCCAATTCATCATAATCACTTTCTTTTAAATCAACTTGTCCATCTACTGATATAAGATTGGATTCGACTCCCAAAAGAATGTCTACTCCTGTAACCTCTTTGGCATTTAAAATTTCCTCACGAATCTGTGGTAGCAGTCTTCTTTTAACAGAAAAAAGCAAATGATTAAATCCGTGGTCTGTAATAGCTATCTGTTTAAGACCTTTTTCTGCTGCTACTGTAGCGTTTTGAAGAATAGTCCCTTTCCCGTGATTTAACTGTGAATAAATGGTGTGCGTGTGATAATCGCCATAAAGTATCATAATTTTTTCTCCAAAATAAGTATAGCAAGTTTAGAAAAAATTAGCAAGCATAGAATAGTGGTAAAAAAAATTAATCAGCATCAAGTATTATAATTTCTCTTTCGAAATGATAGCCTTCGATGGAAGCTTTGTCCTCGATTTTTCTGATTAGCGAAACAATATCTTTTGCGGATGCGTGATTTTTGTTTACAATAAAACCTGCGTGAACCTCCGAAATTTCAGCTCCACCTTCAACACAACCTTTTAGCCCCCATTTTTCAATCAGCTCTGCTGGGAAATAACCGTTCCCTCTTTTAAAAACACTTCCTGCGGACGGCAAATTATAAGGTTGAGCTATCAATCTTTTTTTAAAAATATCGTTTTGTTTTTTTACTATTTCCTCTTTTTTACCTTTTTTAAGCTCAAATTCCGCCGAAATCAAGATTTCGTTATCTTGCAGAGGTCCTTTCCTGTATCCAAAATATTCTGGTTTTCTTCTCATTAACTTCCCGTCTTTAAAAACTAAAATGTAGCTAACAAAATCACAAATTTCACACCCATATGCGCCAGCATTCATTTTTATAGCTCCCCCAACGCTTCCCGGAATACCATAAAGCTTTTCTAAACCTGACAAGTTGTTTTCAGCACAAAAATTGCATAATTGGAATAGGCTTGTTCCTGCCTCACATAAAACTTTATCTTTATTTAATTTAATAGAATTAAACCTTTTCATACAAATAATGACACCTCGGTAACCGGCATCACTAAAAAGAACATTGCTCCCGTTGCCTAAAATAAATGGAGATTTATGAAAAACATATTTTTTTAAGCTTAACAACTCATTAATGTTTTGTGGAAAATAAATTACTTTTGCCTTTCCACCTACTCTAAAAGTTGAATAATTTTTTAAACTTACATTTCTTTTTTGTAAAACCTTCATTTTATTTTATATGCTAAAAAAGGACCAAAAGAGAATAAAATAAAAAAGCTATGTTAAACATAGCTTTTTTTTAGCAAAACAAACTCATCTTACTCTGTATTGATATGGTTCAACTGGTGTTAACTCAATATTCAACAATGTGTTAAAGTCTGAAACACTTAGAGGCATCGACTGACTTCTTTCATCAAGAATTTTTTTCTTTTGTTCTGTTGTTTCTTTTACCATTTTTATGATGTCTTGTGCATAAGCATATTCTTCATTATAAAACAATATTGTTTGATAATAAAGAAAAATCAAGTGATCGGTTCAAAAACCAAATATACGACTTCTGATTCTGAATTTTGAGTGTAAATTAAATAAACTTTACCATCTCGGAAATACCCGTTAGCTTTGATGTCTCCACTAATCGTATGGATTTCACCGTCTATGTCAAAATCATAATTAATAGTTTTTAATGAACTCTCATTATCCAAGTCTAACCCTATACGAGCTGACAAATCTGGATTGAAAGAAATTTCTCGCAAAGTCAAATTCGGAAAATATTGCTTATAAGGAACTTCAGTAAATTCACCTGTTAAATTGTTTACCGTTTTTATGTTAGAAACAGCATAATCTCCATAAACAAAGTTGGAAACTGTGTATTTTAGTTCAAGCGAGGCATCTTGATATACGATAGTCATTGTACGAGTACCTGAGGTTGTGGTTGAAAAGCCTAAAATCATATCTGCTTGCACTTCGACCAACAGTTCCTCTCCATCTTTGCTTACATAGTCCAAATACCCACCTGAAACATCAAGACTTTCATTTAAAGTATAAGAGGTTTTAAAATTTTTTCTAACAGAAAGTGTTCCCTGCGAACCAGAAAAAAAAAAAAAAATTAATACCGCTGGCAATATAAACATCACCAAAGCTAAACTTGAAATAAAAACCTTTAACTTATTGTTTCGCATTTTTTTCTCCTTAAATTACTTACAATTTTATTCAAAAACTATAAATTTTGCGGTAGCATCATTATTCTCAATGCAAAGCATAATTTTTCCCTGATAATAATAACCTTGTTTAGTCGTGGCAACATTTCTCAACGAGAAAGTGCCATCTAAATAATAATTTAATTCGTAGTCTGTGCCCGCAAAACCAGAAGCCGATTGATACAAATAGGTAGCCGTTCCATCTTTCCTAAAAACCAATTTTGTATTTGGCTGACTTGAAAACAAGTCCGATTCAGAAAAATTAATTTCCGTATATTTTTGTGAAGTTAAGTCAACTGTTCTTACTTTCGTCGCAGTAAAAGTGCCGAGCTCAAAATTGGCCACATTATATTTAATTGAAATAATTTCATCTTTATATGTTAAAGTCATTGTTTTTTCGCCAGCTGTTTCAGAATCAAAATCAGAAATCATATCAGCTGAAACAGACAAAAGACTTTATTTCCTTCTTCGTCTGTGTATGACAAAACCCCAGAAGACACATCTAACTCTTCTTTGAGATTGTAAGAAGTTTTAAAGTATTGAACTAGTTGAAGCTTTTGTTCCGCCTCTCCGCAGCCAGCCAAAAATAAAACACAGGGCATAACTATTAGGGCAAGTGCAATAAAAACAAAAGTCAGATTTGATTTTTTCTTTAACATAATCCTCCCCTCACTTTATTTGTTTATTCTACAATATAATTTCTACATTGTCAATTATTAAAAAAATTATTTCTTAAATTAAATAAAAAAAATTAGCTTTATAATTAAAAATTTTTCTATTTTAACTAAATTTTGACGCAATTTATGTCGAATTTGTTTTATTTTCATATTAGACAAAATAATGTTAATAATAATTTTTTTTTAAATTACAACAAAGTATAAAAAAATTCTTCCCGAAGAAAGAATTTTTTTAATTAAATCAATTCAACAATCGCCATTTCTGCGGCATCGCCACGACGCTCACCAAGTTTAATAATTCTAACATATCCGCCACCTTGACCAAGTTTTTCCGCACGTTCTGCGTATTTAGGTGCATAAACATTGAAAATCTTTTCTAAAAGAGGGTGGTTAATGCCTTTTGTTCTGTCAACAAAAGCGTTCTTTGGTTCTTTTTCCCCTCGTTGCTCTTGTCTGTCATAAACATAAGCCATAATTTTTCTTCTAGCAGCGAGTTTTGATGGTCCGTCATTAACAACATCTTTTTTAACTTTAACCCCTTTATCGTCCTTAATATCTTTAGATACTGTTACATTGTCCTTGTAAGTTTTTATTGCAGAAGTTAAAATCTTCTCTGCGATTGAGCGAACGGCCTTAGCCTTTGCAAGAGTGGTTTCAATTTTACCAAGCCATAAAAGGTCAGTAACTTGTCCTCTTAAAAGAGCATCTCTTTCCTTTGATGGTCTGCCAAGTTTATCGTTAGCCATACTATTCTCCTTTTAATCTTCGTCTTTACGAAGTGAGAGCCCGTAGCTTTCAAGTTTTTGAATAACCTCGTCAATAGACTTAATTCCCAAATTTTTAACTTTAAGCATATCGCTCCTTGATTTTTTTACAATATCCTCAACTGTGTTAACGCCAGCGCGTTTAAGACAATTGTAGGACCTAACGGAAAGGTCCATTTCTTCAATAGGAAGTTCCAAAATTTTAACTTGTTTATCTTCCTCTTTGGACACCAAAATATCAACATTAGCCATATCTTCGCAAAGCTCAACGAAGAGCCCAACGTGTTCGGTCATAATTTTTCCAGCGAGACTTACGATTTCTGTTGCTTTTATAGTTCCGTTTGTTTGGACCTCTAAAATCAATTTATCAAAATCAACACTTTGTCCCACACGAGTTGCTTCAACATTAAAGTTAACTCTTTTTACAGGAGAAAAGATAGAATCCATTGCGATAAAGTCGATATTATCAAACTTTGATTTATTCAATGTACTAGGAACATATCCACGACCATTACCAATCATAACATCCATATCAAGCACTGCGCCGTCGTCCATAGTACAAATATGAAGGTCTGGATTAAGGATTTCTACTTCATCATTAGGTTCAAAATCTTTTGCGGTGATTTCACCTGCCCCTGTTTTTCTTATACGAAGAAATGTTATGAAATTACGATCGTGATTGAATGTTTTGACATAAAGTGTTTTCAAATTAAGAATTATGTCAACAACATCTTCGGTAACTCCACGAATAGTTGAAAATTCGTGAGGAACGCCAGCTATTCTCACAGCTATTGGAGCTGCCCCAGGAAGTGCAGAAAGAAGAGTTCTTCTCATACAATTTCCCAATGTAATACCATATCCCTTTTCAAGAGGTTCAACGGTAAAACGAGCAAAAGCTCCACCTTCGGTTTCTTCACAAACGATTTTTGGTTTTTCCATTTCCATCATAATTTTATCCCTCCTATTATCTCGAATAAAGCTCGATTACAAGTCTTTCTTGTAAATCAGCGTCAACATCGTCTCTCTTCGGCAATGCTAAAATTTTACCTTTGAGTGTTTCAGTGTTAAACTCTAACCATTTTGGCATAACAACTTTCATACCTTTAAGAGATTTAATAGGTTGTTTTTCGAGTTTAGCTTCTTTTATAGCGATTTCATCGCCTGCCTTAACAATGAAAGATGCTATATCAACTCGTCTTCCGTTAACGGTTATAAGCCCGTGATTAACAAGTTGGCGAGCTTGTTTTCTGCTGGCAGCGATACCCATACGATAAACGACATTGTCAAGCCTTCTTTCAATAAGAGAGAGCATATTTTCACCGGTGACGCCCTTCATTCTTTCAGCTTCTTCGTAATAAGAGCGCATTTGGTTTTCTAATAAACCATAAATTCTTTTAATTTTTTGTTTTTCACGAAGTTGTGCCCCATATTCAGTGAAAGTAACCTTTTTCTTTGAATTCCCGTGTTGTCCAGGAATAACTGGTCGTCTTTCCATAGCACATTTTTTAGTAGTGCAACGCTCTCCTTTAAGGAAAAGCTTGCAACCTTCGCGTCTGCACTGACGGCAGTCTGGTTCAATTCTTCTTGCCATAGTTTATCTCCTTTTAAACTCTTCTTCTCTTTGGAGGTCTGCACCCATTGTGTGCAATAGGTGAAACATCTTTGATAAGAGTTACATTAAGGTCACATCCTTGAAGTGAGCGAATAGCAGCTTCTCTTCCGCTTCCAGGACCTTTAACGAAAACTTCAACGGAATTAACTCCGTGTTCTTTTGCGACTTTAGCAGCTTCTTCGACGCAAGTTTGAGCAGCAAAAGGTGTGCTCTTTTTAGAGCCTTTCAACCCAAGTTTTCCAGAAGAGCACCACGATAAAACATTACCTTCACTATCGGTGAAAGTAACGATGGTGTTGTTAAAAGAGGTTTTGATATGAACTTGTCCTTGAGAGATGTTCTTTGAAACTCTTTTTCTGGTTCTTGTAGTGGTAGGCTTTTTTGTAACTTTAGTTTTTGCCATTTTTTATCTCCTTATTTTCCCTTCTTTGATGAGCCTGCAACAACCTTTTTAGGACCTTTTCTGGTTCTTGCGTTGTTGTGTGTGTTTTGCCCACGAACAGGCAAACCTTTGCGGTGGCGAAGACCACGGTAGCAACCCATTTCACTTAATTTTTTAATGTCAAGACTAACCTTTTTGCGAAGGTCACCTTCGACCATAATATTGTGTTCAATGTAGGAACGAAGTTTAGCCACTTGTTCATCAGTCAAATCTTTAACTCTGATATCAGGGCTTAACTTTGTCTCTTTGCAAATTTTTGAGGCGGTAACAGGACCAATACCATAGATATAGGTTAATCCTATTTCCAGTCTTTTTTCTCTAGGTAAATCAATACCAGCAATTCTTGCCATAATTATCCTCCAATCCTAACTTTTAGCCCTGAGTTTGTTTATGTTTGGCATCTTTAGGGCAAATAACCATAACTTTTCCATTTCTTTTAATAACTTTGCACTTATCGCAAATAGGTTTAACTGAAGCTCTAACTTTCATAATAATCTCCTTCTTAACCCTTGTCTCTCCAAGTTATTCTGCCCTTAGTAAGATCATAAGGGCTCATTTCGACTTTTACTTTATCACCTTCGACGACTCTTATGCAATGCATACGGAGTTTGCCAGAGATGTAAGCAATAATGACATGACCATTTACAAGACGAACTTTGAAAGTGGAGTTGGGCAAAAGCTCTTCAATCACGCCTTCAAACTCAATTACATCTTCTTTTGACATATCTGCTCCTTTTGAGATTTTAAAAACTTTCTTATAGCGGCATCTATGTTTATGTCGCGAGCCTCGGCGATAAGGCTTTCGGGAAAGCAGTTTTTGACAACTTTTTTTATGTGTTTTAAATTTTTTCTTTTAGGCTTAAAGATCGAAAGTCTTTTACCATCAGCAATAAATACTGACTTTTCTGTAACATCGACTACCACAAAGAAATCGCCTTTTTCTTTTCCAGCTGTGGCTAAAACAACATCTCCAATTTTCATTTTCACCTACAATGTTAAGATTTCCACACCGTTTTTAGTTATTAGTACTGTGTTTTCGTAGTGCGCTGACGGCTTATGGTCTCGTGTAACAATCCCCCAGCCATCTTCGAGCATAGCCACATCTCTTTTCCCCAAATTAATCATCGGTTCGATTGCCAAGCAAGTGTTTTCAATAACAATTGGGCCATCGGTTTCTTTCCCATAATTTGGGACATTTGGGCTCATATGCATTTTTTTTCCAATACCGTGTCCCACCAATTCACGCACAACACTGTAACCATTTTTTTCAGCGTGAACTTGAATAGCATTAGAAAGCTTGCCCAGCCTTTCACCCACTTGCAGATGTTTTATTCCCTCAAAAAAGCACTCCCGAGTCACCTGAATTAGTTTCGACTTTTCTGGGGAAATTTTTCCAACTGGAAAAGTACGAGCAGCATCTCCGTTGTAGCCTTTATAAATAACTCCGACATCGATGCTGATAATATCCCCTTCTTTTAAAATAACATCTTTTGAAGGTATCCCGTGCACAACCATTTCGTTAACAGAAGTGCATATACTTGCAGGAAATCCTTCATATCCTAAAAAGGAAGGGATTCCACCACTGTCTATTATAAACTTTTTCACCATATTGTCAATATATAAGGTTGAAATATTTGGCTTAATAAGAGTTTCTGCGTAGTTAAGCGCATCTCTTGTTAAGGCACCAGCCTTACGCATTAACGCTATTTCGGATTGAGTTAATTGAATCAAGCTTTCGCCTCCAAATTAAGTAAAAAAGTTTTAACGCGTGCATAGGTTTCATCTGGAGAAGCAGAATTTGATACCGTCTGCACTTTATCACCGTAGAAGTTTATAAGTGGTGACACTTGATTTTTATAAACTTCCAGACGAGTTTTAATTATTTCAGGTTTATCGTCATCACGCTGAAACAGTTTTGTGCCACATTTTCTACAATAACCTGTAAATCCCGAATACTTTGTACTGTCAATGTCGCCACATTTAGCACAAATTCTTCTGTTTACAAGTCTTTTTTCGAGTTCTTCGAGAGGCAGTTCTATGTTGAGCACGATATCTATATCAGAAATTTTGCTTAAAGATTTAGCTTGGTCTATGTTACGAGGAAAACCATCTAAAATGAATCCATTTTGACAATCAACTCTTTTTAACCTTTGCCTTAAAACTTTTAAAGTGATATCATCTGGCACAAGTTTGCCATAATTGATATAACTTTTCACCTGTTCTCCTAAAGTGCTCTTTCGTTTAATGATATCGCGAAATATATCGCCTGTTGAAATTTGTGGGACTTTGAAATCAGCAGAAATTTTCTTTGCGATTGTTCCTTTACCACTCCCCGATGCACCAAGAAGAATAATTTTCATAAAACCTTCCTTTCAAAATATTGTGGCTGTGGTTGTTAACCACTATGCTTGACGGTGGGAAAATGACTCTCCCACCGGAAAAGCTAAATTAGTTTAAAAATCCTTTGTAGTTTCGCATCAACATTTGTGCTTCCAATTGTTTATCGAATTCAAGGGCAACGCTTACCATAATCATAAGCCCGGTTGCACTAAATGCATTTATGAGAATTCCCCATCCAACGCTATCACCTATGGCTTTAAAGGCTAATGAAGGAATTAATGCGATAAGTGCTAGATATATTGCACCAAAGAAAGTAATTCTACTTGAAATCTTTTTTAAATAATCTGCCGTAGGCTTCCCGGCTCTTATTCCTGTGATGAACCCGCCTTGTTGTTGAATTCGCTTACTAATATCTTCAGGGTTGAAAGTGATTTGAGCATAAAAGAACGAAAAGGCCAAAATCAATAATGCCAACAAAACAATGTAAAGCCAAGAGCCTGTTCCCAACCATTCTTGATACCAAGTAAATTCTGGTGCAAAAATTGAAATAATTAATTGTGGGAAAGTTAAGAGAGCGCTGGCGAAAATGATTGGCATAACACCTGAACCATTAACTTTTATTGGTATAAAAGTGCTTTGCCCACCATACATTTTTCTTCCTTTTATTTGTTTTGCATATTGAATAGGAACTTTTCTTTCTGCTCCATCAACAAAAACAATAAGTGCAAAAATTGCAATGACAGCAATAAGATAAAGAACTATCGTCCAAATATATGTTATGTCTTGTCCAATAAGTGTTACTGCCTGTGCAAACGATGCGGCTGATGAAGAAAGAATCCCTACGAAAATAAGAAGACTCATACCGTTCCCGATTCCTAAATCGGTAATTCTTTCGCCAAGCCAAACAGTAAACATACCACCTGCAACTAATACGAGAACTACCCCAGCGCCAATCAACCAAGTTGGTGCACCAGACCAAAGAGCATTGTTAACATCAAGCCCATCGCTATAAGTAACAACAATACCAATTGCCTGTGCTAGTGCTAAAATTAGTGCGGCGATTCTAGTGTAAAGATTAATCTTTTTCTTGCCATCTTCTCCTTGCTTTGCAAGTCTTCCGAGCTTTGGAATCGCAACAGTTAAAAGCTGAATAACAATGCTTGCAGTAATATAAGGTGAAACCCCTAATGCGAGAACTGAACAGTTTTGCAAAGCGTTACCGCTTATCATATTCATTATTCCAAAGATACTAAATTCTCCAGAAAGATTTGTATTTTCTGCTTCTAAAATTGAAGATATGTCAAATCCTGGAACAGGAAGCCAGCATCCGAGACGGTAAATCAAAAGAAGAAGTAGTGTAAGTAACAACTTTCTTCTAATGTATTTAATTTTAAAAGCATTAACAATGGTTTTAAACATCAACTTACTCCTCTATTTTTCCGCCAGCTTTTTCAATCTTTTCTCTAGCGGTTTTAGTCACTTTATTTGCTTTTATCGTAAGTGGCTTTGTAAGCTGTCCATCACCTAAAATTTTAAGACCATATTCTTCAATTTTACCGATGAAGCGATTTTCATAAAGAAATTCAATATCAACAACTGTATTAGGTTCTAAAACATCTAAATCTCCGACATTGATGGTTGAATATCTTTTAGTAAAATTATAGTTGTTAAATCCACGGATAGGTATTTTTCTAATAAGAGGAATGTTTCCACCTTCGAAGCCGGCTTTTACACCACCACCGCTCCTAGCGTTTTGTCCCTTATGTCCTTTACCACTTGTTTTTCCGATACCACTGCCAATACCACGACCAACTCTAACTTTTTTGGTAGTAGAAC
Organism: uncultured Clostridia bacterium; assembly: GCA_944380695.1. Lineage (GTDB taxonomy): Bacteria > Bacillota > Clostridia > Christensenellales > UBA1242 > Caccovivens. The sequence goes on from CALWII010000048.1 coordinate 15,992, forward strand.
CTGGAGCTGGTTTAAGATTTCCTATTTGCATAGTTTCCTCCTATTATTCTTCCACCTTAAGCAAATGCTTAACGGCGAAGATACTCCCTCTGATGCTCGCATTATCAGGCAAAACTTTCGTTTGCCCAAGTTTTTTAAATCCAAGAGCTTCGATAATTTTTGCTTGGTTTTTGTTATAACCGATGGTGCTTTTTATCCAAGTAACTTTAATTGTTTTTGACTTTACTGCCATAATGCACCTCCTATATTTCCTCAACGAGTTTGCCACGACGAGCTGCGATTTCCTCTTTGGTTTTAAGAGCTACGAGCCCATTGATTGTAGCTTTTACTGCGTTGATTTTGTTTGAAGAACCGTGAATTTTGGTTACAATGTCTTTAATTCCGGCAAGTTCAAGAACTGCACGAGCCGAACCACCTGCGATAACACCGGTACCTGGTTTTGCTGGCAACATTAAAATATTTGATGAGCCGTATTTACCAACGATTTCGTGAGGTATTGTTCCGTCAACTATACGAATAAGCTTCATATTCTTTTTTGCTTCGCCAGTAGCTTTATCTATTGCAGCAGGTACTTCAGCTGCTTTGCCGATACCAACTCCCACTTTCCCTTTACCGTCACCAACAACAACAAGTGCCGAGAAACGAAGAGTTTTACCACCTTTAACTACTTTATGAACACGACGAACACAAACGAGTTTTTTGTCAAATTCGCTTTCCTCACGAACAGGTTTACGGTTTTCTCTTGGTTTTTGTTCAAATTTTTTGTCTTTTTTTACTTGTTTTTCTTCCATTTTGCTTCCTCCTAGAACTTCAAGCCGGCACTTCTAGCGCCTTCGGCAAGAGCGGCAACTCTGCCCGTATAAACATAACCGCCACGGTCGAAAACGACTTCTTTTATTTTAGCTTTTATTGCCTTTTTAGCGATTTGTTCACCTATAAGCTTTGCTTGTTCGCATTTGTTTTTCCCTGCGAGGAGAGGTTTAACCTCTTTATCAAGTGAGGAAGCAGAAACGAGAGTTACACCTTTTGTGTCATCAATAATTTGTGCGTAAATTTTATTGAGACTTCTGTAAACACAAAGTCTAGGTTTTGTCGAAGTACCCGAAATATTTTTACGAACTCTTTTATGACGCAAAACTCTTTCTTCGTTTTTATCCTTAACATTAATCATATTTTGCCTCCTTATTTCTTGCCCTTACCTGATGTTTTGCCGACTTTTCTTACAACAACTTCATCGCTGTATCTAATTCCGTATGCGTGATAAGGTTCAACAGGTCTTGTATCACGCACATTTGAAGCAAACTGCCCGACTCTTTGTTTGTCGATGCCTTCAATTTTTACTTCGGTTATGCTTGGGCAGGAAACTTTGACATCTTTCCAAATTTCGACTTCGACTGGATGAGATAACCCGAGATTCATAACAAGTTTTGAACCAATAACTTGTGCTTTATAACCAACACCGTTAATAATTAGAGTTTTAGTAAACCCTTCACTAACACCTTTTACCATATTGGCAACAAGTGCACGGTAGAGACCTTGTTTTGCATCGGTTTCCTGCTCATTGTTATTTTTTAAAAAGTGAATTTCATTTCCTTCGATACGAACTGCAACGCATTTGTCAACACTTTGTTCGAGAGTACCTTTTGCCCCAGAAACAGTCACCTTCCCGTCAGCAAAATTAACTGTAACGCCGGAAGGAATGGAGATAGGTTTATTACCAATTCTTGACATATTTACCTCCTTACCAAACAAACGCCAAAACTTCACCGCCAACATTGAGTTGACGAGCAGTGCGATCTGTCATAATACCTTTATTAGTTGAAATTATAGCGATACCAAGACCGCTGATAACTTTTGGAAGTTTGTCAGCTTCAGCATAAATTCTAAGCCCAGGTTTAGAAATTCTTTTTAGACCTTGGATTACACTGTTTCCATCTTCATCATATTTCAATGAAATGAAAATTTCATCAAACTTACCGTTATTCTTTATTTCGTAGCTCGAAATGTATCCCTCTTCTTGGAGGATTTTGACAATTGAAGCTTTCTCCTTTGATGCAGGAATGCAAACATCAGCGTGCTTAACTTTTAAAGCATTACGAATTCTTGTAAGCATATCTGCAATTGAATCAGTAGATAACATATTATTCCTCCTATTACCAGCTAGCTTTTTTCACGCCAGGGATTTCGCCCTTGTTTGCAAGCTCTCTAAAACAAATTCTGCAAATGCCATACTTTTTAAGGACAGCATGAGGTCTGCCACAAAGAGCGCAACGAGTGTAAGCGCGAGTAGCGAATTTTTGTTTTTTCTGTTGTTTTTGAACAAGTGATTTTTTTGCCATAATTTCACCTCTTATTTATTGAAAGGCATTCCAAGTGCCTTCAAAAGTGCTTTGGCTTCTGCGTTTGTCTTTGCAGTAGTCACGAAACAAACATCGAATCCTCTTACTTTTTCAACTTTATCGTAAGAAATTTCAGGGAAAATAAGTTGTTCTTTAATTCCTAATGAGTAGTTTCCTCTGCCATCGAATGCTTTTTCTGAAACGCCGTGGAAATCTCTAACTCTTGGAAGTGCGATAGCGATTAATCTGTCGAAGAACTCGTACATTTTTTCGCCTCTCAAAGTGACTTTAGCGCCTATTTTTTGTCCTTCACGGATTCCAAAGTTTGAGATAGACTTTTTATCAAGAGTTGGGACTGGTTTTTGTCCTGTGATAACAGCGAGTTCGTCAAGTGCTATATTAAAACTTTTTGAATTGCTTTTAACGTCACCAAGCCCTGCACTTACAATTATCTTAACAAGCTTTGGAACTTCGTGGATATTACTGTAACCGAACTCTTTTTTAAGAGCTGGGACAACAGTCTCCTTATAAAGTTTTACAATTCTGTTTTGTTCTTTTGCCATTTTAATCCTCTCTTACTTTGAATCAGCAGAAGTTTTCGACTTTTTTTCTGTGGTTTTAACTGCTTTTTTAACTTCTTTTGTAGCAGGTTTTACAGTTGAAGTTGCAGTTTTCTTTGTAGTAGCCTTCGCAGTTGTTTTTGCTACTGTTTTTCCTGTAGTAGAAGATTTTGCGACCGGTTTTTCTTCTGTTTTAACCGTTTCCACTACTTTTTCTTCTTTTTTCACTGATTTTTCAGCTTTTTTAGTGTCTTTCTTTACTGTTTTAGCAAATTCTTTATCAAGACTTGCTCCACACTTCTTGCAAATACGAACATTTTTGCCATCTATGATTTTGTGAGCAACACGGGTTGCCTTACCACAAACTGGGCAAATAACTTGTACATTTGACATATCAATAGGAGCAGTTTTCTTAATTATTCCGCCTTTGTCCTGTTGTGATTTTGGTTTTTTATGTTTTGTCACAATGTTAATTCCATCAACCAAAACTTTAGAATTTTTTGGGCTGGTTTCTAAAACTTTACCCGACTTTCCTTTGTCTTTACCAGAAATAACTAAAACTGAATCACCTTTTTTAATATTCATTTTCATCGCTCTACTCCTTAGATAACCTCAGGTGCGAGGGAAATGATTTTCATATACCCTTTATCACGAAGTTCACGAGCTATAGGCCCAAAAACACGTGTACCTTTTGGTTGTTTTTGATTATCTATGATGACAGCGGCATTATCATCGAAACGAATATGCGAGCCATCTGGTCGACGGAGTCCTTTTGCGGAACGAACGATAACTGCCTTAACAACATCGCCTTTTTTAACTGTCCCGCCTGGAATAGCTTTTTTAACAGAAGCAACGATGACATCACCGATATTCCCGCTTCTTCTAAAAGAACCGCCAAGAACTCGAATGCACATAATTTCTTTAGCGCCGGTATTGTCAGCGACTTTTAATCTTGTTTGAGGTTGAATCATTTTTCTATCCCTCCTTACTTCGCTTTCTCGATGATTTTTACAAGACGATAATATTTGTCTTTAGAAAGAGGACGGGTCTCCATAATCATAACGGTATCACCGATTCCACATTCATTTTTTTCATCGTGAACTTTAAATTTCTTGGTTTTTTTAACGACTTTTTTGTAAATTGGGTGGTTAACTCTGGAAACTATCTTAACTACAACAGTTTTGTCCATTTTTCCAGCGCTTACAACTTCGCCAATCCTTGTAAGTCTTGAATTTCTATCTTCCATCGTTTCCTCCTGCAGTTGCAATCTGTTTTTCTCTAATAACAGTTTTAACTCTTGCAATTTCTCTCTTCACATTTCTTATTTGCACTGGGTTTGCGAGATTGCGTGAAGCGTTAGAGAAACGAAGATTGAAAAGTTCCATATTAAGCTCTTTAAGTCTAGCGTTTAGTTCAGCCGAACTCAGTGTTTTAATTTCACTAATTTTCATCTTTGTCACCACCTTCTACTGCTGATGAATCATCTTTCTTAACAAATTTTGTTTTGCAAGGAAGTTTATGACCAGCAAGTCTAATAGCCTCACGAGCGAGTTCTTCAGAAACACCTTCGATTTCAAAAAGAATTCTGCCTGGCTTAACAACGGCAACCCAAAATTCAGGTCCACCTTTACCGGAACCCATACGAGTTCCAAGTGGTTTTTTAGAAACAGGTTTGTCTGGAAAGATTTTAATCCAAACTCGGCCACCACGCTTGATATGTCTTGTCATAGCAATTCTTGCAGCTTCGATTTGATTAGATTTAATCCAACAAGGTTCAAGTGCCATAAGACCATATTGTCCATAAGCGACAGTGTTGCCTCTTGTTGCCTTACCAGTCATTCTGCCTCTGAAAACCTTTCTTCTTTTAACTCTCTTTGGCATTAACATTATTCTTGTCCTCCTTTTTCAGACGACTTGGCAGGAAGAATATCCCCTTTATAAATCCAGCACTTAACACCAAGCTTACCATAATCAGTAAAAGCTGATGATACACCGTAATCAATATCAGCACGAAGGGTGTGGAGAGGAAGATTTCCTTCCAAATATTTTTCGGTTCTGCCCATTGAGCTTGCACCGTCAATAACACCACTCACTTGAACTTTGCAACCTTTTGCTCCTGCACGCATAACTCTCTGCAAAGCCATTTTTAAAGCTCTTCTCCATTGAACACGCTTTTCAAGTTGCGCGGTTATACTTTCTGCAACGAGTGTGGCATTAAGGTCTGGTTTTTTAATTTCCTTAACATTTATGATAAGGTTTTTAACAGGTCTAATAATTTTAGTAACATCTTTTTTAATGTTTTCAATACCTGTTCCTTTTGTTCCAATAATCATACCTGGTTTTGCAGTATAAATATCAACAACAAGTTTGCCTTCCATTCTTTCAATAGTTACATTTGCAATAGCACTGTTTGCATACTTTTGTTTTAAAAGTTTTTTAATTTTTTGGTCTTCTATAAGATTCGGAGCAAAGTCTTGTTTTTTTGCATACCAAGTTGAATTCCAATCTTTGTTGATTCCGAGTCTTAATCCGATCGGATTAACTTTTTGTCCCATAACTTTCCTCCTACTTTTTTTCATCAAGCACAATTGTTATGTGTGATGTTCTTTTTAAGATTCTACTACCTTGACCTTTAGCTTTTTGAGTAACTCTTTTTAACACAGGTCCTGGTGTAACAAATGCTTCTGCAACGAAAAGAGTGTCTGCCATAAGCCCTTTGTTATTTTCAGCATTTGCAATAGCGCTTTTAAGGACTTTTAGAGATGCACTTGATGCGGCATTAGTCATATTTTCCAAAATTGCGCAAGCCATTTTCACATCTTTTCCTCTAACAAGGTCCAAAACTATTCGAACTTTTGAAGGGCTCATTCTAATGTATCTAGCTTTTGCAAAAGGTCTATTGTCTTTTTGCTTTGCAATTTTTTCTGCTTTTTGTCTTATTCTTGTAGCCATAATTCACCTCGCCTTACTTTTTTGCAACAGCTTTAGCTGCTTTTTTATTTGCATGGCCTTTAAAGGTTCTTGTTGGAGAAAATTCCCCGAGTTTATGCCCAACCATATCAGCAGTACAATAAACCGGAATATGCTTTTTACCATTGTAAACAGCAAATGTAAATCCAACAAAGTCAGGATAAATAGTTGAAGAACGAGACCAAGTTTTTATAGGTTTTTTAACGCCTGATTCGGTCATCTCTTTAACTTTTTTTACGAGAGATGGATGAACATAAGGTTTTTTAATTTCTTTCTGCATGACTTTTCTCCTAATTTACTCTTTTAACCATTAAACGGTTAGAAGAATTCTTTCTTTTTCTTGTCTTAAGACCAAGTGCAGGTTTGCCCCACGGAGTCATAGGTGACTTCATGCCGACTGGGCTCTTACCTTCACCACCGCCATGAGGGTGGTCATTAGGGTTCATTACAACACCACGAACGGTAGGTCTAACACCCATATGTCTTTTTCTACCAGCTTTTCCGAGTGAAACAAGTTCGTGATCCAAATTGCCTACGGTACCTATGGTAGCTCGACAAGTGAGAAGAACTTTTCTCATTTCACCGCTTGGCATTTTAAGTGTTGCATATTTTCCCTCTTTTGCCATAAGTTGAACTGTACTACCTGCGCTTCTAGCTATTTGCCCGCCTTTTTTAGGTTGAAGCTCGATGTTGTGTATTTGACTTCCCACAGGAATAGCTGAAAGTGGAAGAGTGTTTCCGATTTTAATTTCAATGTCTTCTCCACTCATAATTTCATCGCCTGGTTTTAGTCCAACAGGTGCAATAACATATCTCTTTTCTCCGTCTGCGTAACAAACGAGTGCGATATAAGCGGTTCTATTAGGATCATATTCGATTCCAATTACCTTTGCAGGAATGTTGTCTTTGTTTCTTTTAAAATCAATAATTCTATATTTTTGTCTATTTCCACCGCCTTGATGACGAACAGTAATTCGACCCTGCGCATTTTTACCTGCGTGTTTTTTCTTAACATCAAGCAATGACTTTTCAGGGGTTTTCTTCGTTACTTCATCAAAAGTTGCAACCGAATAAAATCTTCTGCCGGCGGATGTTGGATTTGCTTTTCTAATTGCCATAATTACGCCTCCTCTTATGACAAGCTCTCAAAGAAGGCAATAGGTTTTGAGTTTTCGGTAAGAGCGACAATCGCTTTTTTATAATCGCTTGTTTTCCCAACCGTCCTTCCAGATCTTGTGTTTTGAGTTTTTGTGTGACCTTTGACAACTGAAGTGTTAACCTTGGCCACTTGAACGCCAAAAATGCTTTCAACAGCTTTTTTGATTTCAGTTTTTGTAGCCCGCTTATCAACTACGAATGTGTATATTTTTGATTGAATACCTGCATAACTTTTTTCAGTTAAAAGCGGTTTTTTAATGATTTGATATGCTTCCATTATTCTGCGTAAGCCTCCTCTATTTTTTTAATAGCGGATGAAGTAAGCAACACATTTTTGTTTGCAACCACATTGTAAGTTGTTAAACTGTTAATATCAACAGCTTGCAAGGTTTGAATGTTTTTGGTTGCTCGAAGTGTTTCTGGTGAATTGTTGTTGCCCACAACAATAGTTTTTCCGTTAAGCCCGAAAGCTTTTAAAAATGCACTAGCATCTTTTGTTTTTCCACTTGCAATCTCAAAATTTTCCAAAACAATAAGGTTTCCAAGCTCAAGCTTTCTAGAAATTGCAGTTAGCAACGCAAGTCTTTTTGCAGTTTTGTTCATTTTCTTCGAAAAATCCCTTGGTTTTGGAGCGAAAACAATTCCGCCGCCCTTGTATTCTGGTGATTTTGTCGAGCCGTGACGAGCACGACCTGTTTTCTTTTGACGCCAAGGTTTAGCTGCGTGTCCACGAACTTCACTTCTTGTTAAAGCGCTTTTTGTTCCTTGTCTTTGGTTTGACAAATAATTTACAACAGCTTCGTGAATAAGTGGTTCATTATAAGGAAGAGCGAAAAGGTCGTCTGTGAGTTCAATTTCTCCAACAACCTTGGCAGACATATTATAAACTTTAACTTTTGCCATAATATCCTCCTTACGCTTTCTTTGCGTCACGGATTGTAATAATTGAGCCTTTTGGTCCAGGAACACAACCCTTGACAAGCAAAATGTTTCTTTCTGCGTCGACTTTAACGATTTCAAGATTTTGAATAGTAACTCTCTCGCATCCATAATGTCCTGGCATATGTTTATTTTTAAACACTCTTGATGGAGTTGAGTTGGCACCCATAGACCCAACCTCTCTATGAACAGGTCCGGTACCGTGGGTCATTTTAAGACGATGATTGTTCCAACGCTGAATAACACCGGTGAAACCTCGTCCTCTTGTAACTCCTATTGCATCAACTTTGTCGCCTTCTGCAAAAATGGAGCATTTTATTTCTTGTCCGATTTGATATTCTGAAGAGTTATCGAACTTAAACTCTTTAAGAATTTTGGCTGGTTCAACATTATTCTTTGTGAACACGCCAAGCTTTGGTTTAGAAAGGCGTGAAGCTTTTTGTTTACCAAAAGCGACAACGACAGCCTTATAACCATCTTTTTCCTCTGACTTGATTTGAACTACGCTGCAAGGACCAGCTTCAACAACAGTCACAGGAACAACTATTCCTTCTGGTGTGAAAACTTGTGTCATACCAAGTTTTTTTCCAAGTATTGCTTTTTTCACGAAGTGCCTCCTTACAGTTTAATTTGTATGTCCACCCCAGCTGGAAGGTCAAGCTTCATCATTGCGTCGACAACCTTTGTGGACGGACTAATAATGTCTATAATTCTTTTGTGAGTCTTTGACTCAAATTGTTCACGACTATCCTTGTGTTTATGAGGTGAACGAATGACAGTGATAATCTCTCTGTCTGTTGGAAGTGGAATAGGCCCAGCAACTTTTGCACCATTCTTTTCGGCAGCAAGAATAATTCTTTTGCAAGCCTCATCGATAAGCGAATGTTCAAATGCTTTGAGCTTTATCCTAATTTTTTTTGATGCCATTTTTTTCCTCCTTGTCTTGGCTATAACCACTAATTAATCACTACCAATGAAACATTTTTGTTGTCGTACACGAGTCCGTGTGTTTCACGCTGTCAGGCAATAAAAAAAGTGATTTTCGGTGGTCCGCTCGCAGTCGCTGCCGCGAACTTGTCCATTTAAGTTCTCTCTGATTGCCAGTAATCAAAGTAACCTTAAACATCAACCCTATTTCACAGCGTAATCATTATAACAGTTGGCAACATTTATGTCAAGCATTTTTCTAAAAAAAAATAAATTGCCAAAAAAATTATAAAACAAAAAAAACGTATTTATAAAAATCCGCTTTTAAAACAACTTTTTTGTCATTTTAAAGTATTATAGCTTTTTCTAGTTTTATTTCTGCCAAATTTTGAGCGTAAGTCAAAATCTCGTCAAGAAAATCCTGCAATTCATCGTCGATATGGGTTAAGCCTGATCTTCTTGCCCTATCCCCCATAACATAAACTGCATCACAAACGATATTTTGGATAAAAGAGACAAACCTGTCAAAATCTCCATCATCATCTGGCACTGCGATTTCAGGAAATTCATCAAAACTTATTTCACCTTTATACAACAATGTCAATGGGTCTTTGCCATCATATTCTCCCACCTGAAAGTTTCCCGCTAAATCCAAAAAACCTTTAACGACATTGTCACCATCACATTTTTCCGCCAAATCAAAAAATCTTATTTCTCCTGAAAGTGGCTCTGTGTAATTTAATGCAAAAATTCCCGTTCCAGGTCTTACCTCAAACTTTTCGAATTTAGGAAGCTTTGCACTTCTTTTAATATCTTCAATCGGTTTTTCCCAAAGCCTTTGATAATCGGCATAATAATTGTATTTTTCCTTTAATATATTTCTAAAAAATGATGTCTGCTCCATAATTCATACTCCTTTTTCTTTTGAAAGCATTATAACAAAGAAGATATGGTTTGTCAATATTAAAAAAAGTCATTGAGTTATCACGCTTAAAAGCCATCAGGCCATAAAAAATCTACAATTGAATCGCCACTCAAAATTTTCTGCTAATAAATTTACAGCTTTCTCTGTTCCTCCGCCTCCAATCTTAACGCTTTTTAGTTTATCATACGGAGTTTGTTTTATTATCTTTAAAGCAGACATAGTGGAAGGCAAAATCTCTACCGAAGTATTTCTTTTGCAGTTTGAACAGACAATTTCGCCAAAATCGAGATTTAAAAATTTTTTTCCGGTTAGTTTTGCTTTACAAGAAGAGCAAACATCAAAATTTAAGTTATAGCCGTTGTTTTCGAAGATTGACAATAAAAATTTTAGAAGCGCATAATTTTTTGGTGAGAAGTCGTAAGAAATAGCTTTTAAAGATTTAATGACTTGAATAAACATTGTTGGATTTGGGTCTTTAAAAAGTTTTAAAACGATATCTAAAATGGAACAGGCCTCATAATACTTATCAATATCAGCTCTTATAGGGAGAAATGAGTCAATTATTTCAACTTCTGTCACAATGTTTCCTGCACGCCCCTTTTCGATGACGAACTCACCAAAAGTGAATGGTTCTTTGCCTGCTTTTAATTTTGCCTTGTCCAATTTAACACCTTTAAAATAAACAAAAAGCTTGCCCTCCTCTAACGAAAAGAGGGTGACAAGCTTGTCCTTTTCTTTACAGTCTTTATTTGTCAAAACGACAGCCTTAACTTTAATATTAGGCATTATCTTTCTAAATTTAACTCCATTTTTTTATTTTTTGATTTTCGTAACTTTTCTGCTTCCATAAAAAGTTGCATGAACTGAATTCCACCACTACACTTAAATAATTCCCAATAAGCTCTTTGAAAATCATCTGCAAAATTTTTTTCTATCATAATCACGCCTCCTTTTATGTAACTATAACACTAAATGTACTTCCTCCTTAAATAAGCACGAAATTATAGAATTAAAAATTAATTTTAATTAACTACACTTATATTATACTTAACTGCGAGAAAAAAGAAAAGGAATTTTGCTATTAAATTAAAAGTTTTGTCACAGACAAATTTGCATTTAAAATTGAGACCTGCCCGTCTGTCTGGTTTAACAGTTGCAGCGACGAATTGTTTGTAGAGGACAAAACAACACTTGTTGAAAGATTTTTTGGACTGCCATCGCCTGTTTCAGTCGTTAACGAATATGGTAACACTTCGCCATTAAGCGACAAAACAAATCTTATAGGATTTGATGATGAACTCCCTGCGACAGAAAATGTGACAAGATAATTGCCAGAAGTTAACATTATACTTTCATTGTTTCCCTGCGTAATGGCTTTGCCCGAACTATTGACGAGATTTAATGTAACAGCTTGTAAAAAGTTTACTTGCTGATTTTGATTTGAAAAAAAGCCCCACTCTGCCGAACGCGTAGGATTAACTACATTATTCCCACCCCCACACGAACCCGATGAACAACAATTAAAAATGGGGCGAGGATAATATGGCCCTGAAAAACAGCCATTAAAATTATCATTACAAATTGGCATAATAACTCCTCAAAACTTATATATTCAATAGCACCATAATTTGTGAATAAAAAAAGCAAGGGAAATTCCCTATAAAGTTTCCCCCGCTTTATAAATTTAAGTTGTAGGTGAAAGTTTTTTAACTGACAAAGTAGCATTTCCATTTTCAGGAATTGTGATTGTCGCTCCTCCAGGTGCAGTCGTGGTCGTAATAGCAAGGTCTAGCACATCATTTGCATTTAATGTGTTAATGGTAGAACTTGTAACATCTACTATGAAATTGCTACCCGTTGTAGTCTCCAATGCTGTTTGTTGAATTGTTGTGGCTTCCACAGGTGTACTGTTAACTTGAACCGTGACGCTGAATGTCAACTCCTGTGTTGAATTGATTTGAATATGATAATTGATTTCATAATCTCCTGCTTGCAACACAGTGATCTGATTACTTGCAGTAGTCGTATTCAATAATGGCATTTCTGTGTCAAGTTCGACCGGCACATAAACATTTTCGCTAGTAATAGTCGGGGTCTGCTCTGCGTTATTGTAAAGCCCACCGTAAGCAGCGAGCCCGCCACCTGTCGGTCCCGTAGGTCCGGTCGCACCGGTTGCACCGGTTGCACCAGCAGGTATACCAAAATCAAATACTGCGGCCCCCGTTGTTCCTGAATTTGTTACTGTTGGAGTTTCACCAGCAGGTAATTCAGATACGCTTCCTACTGTTATTGTCGCAGCGGTTCCCGTAGCACCGGTATCGCCTGTCGGTCCGGTTGGTCCTGTCGGTCCTGTCGGTCCAGTTGGGCCCGTAGGTCCTGTCGGTCCAGTATCACCTGTTGGGCCCGTAGGTCCTGTCGCACCGGTCGCCCCAGTTGCACCAGCAGGAATACCAAAATCAAATACCGCGGCCTCCGTTGTTCCTGAATTTGTTACTGTTGGAGTTTCACCAGCAGGTAATTCAGATACGCTTCCTACTGTTATTGTCGCAGCAGTTCCCGTGGCACCGGTATCGCCTGTCGGACCTGTTGGTCCTGTAGCTCCTGTTGAACCTGTAGCACCTGTCGGTCCGGTTGGCCCCGTAGGTCCTGTCGGTCCGGTAGCCCCAGTTGCACCGGTCGCACCGGTTGCTCCCCTCGGAATGAAGAAAGTCAAATCGGCAGTGGAACCCGTTCCACTTTGAACAACTGATGCGTCGCTACCAGCTGCTAGTGTGTTGGTGCCAATAACTTCAACAGTTGTTACTGTAGCCCCAGTAGGTCCAGTTGGTCCTGTAGGACCTGTAGGACCTGTAGCGCCTGTTGGGCCCTGAAAACCTTGTGGACCTGTTGGTCCTGTAGGACCATAGCAACAACGCGGTTTACAACAAATTTGTTGAAAACCTCGACAACACCCATTAAAGCCATTTCCTCTAAATAAATTATATATCATTTTTTCCTCGCGTGGAGTAATTTAAACTCCATTGCATAGTATGCAAAAATGTTTTCATTGGTTACCATTATAAAAATTTAGCTATTGCTACATATAATTCACAGGCAGAACAATTTATAAAGATTTACTCAAACATATCATTTCACCTCAAACTGCTGTAAATAAGATTTATAACTACTTCGCATAAAATTAAGATAAAAAAATGTATACAAATATGTATGCGTTTTCTATTTTATTCGATGGGAGTTATATCGTTGTAAAGAGGGACTTGCTTGCAAGGGTGAGTCAAAGCACGATATATCTCCCATCAGCCATAGCGCTTCACCATATTTTTGTCATCCTTGATGACAAAAAAAAAGCACGGCTTCTAGCCGTGCTTTGCTGGTGGGAGTTATAGGGCTCGAACCTATGACCCTCTGCTTGTAAGGCAGATGCTCTCCCAGCTGAGCTAAACTCCCATATCAAGGGTGC
>CALWII010000049.1 GCA_944380695.1 uncultured Clostridia bacterium
CCGACCCCCACCTTATCAGGGTGGTGCTCTAACCGGCTGAGCTACATCTCTATACTTACAATTACACACATATCTTTCCCAACAGCAAATTTAATATAATTTTTAAAACCGTTGTGCCCTGTGTGACTATCTCATTATACATTAAGATAAAACAAAAAGTCAATCATTTTTTTAAACTTTATGTAAAAAGTTGTTAACTTTTATAGATTATCATAAAAATAAAGCGATTGCTGTAAATGTAGCCTATTTTCTTTTTAATCCAGAATTTAAGTCGCAAAAATTTTTAAAATCTATTTCATCTTCATATTCTATAACGCTTTCCCCTATCAAAGTAGCGTATTTAACGCTATCAATCTCCACAGTTAGTTTTCCACCTGGAAAATTTATTATATAAGTTCCCACGCTATCACCTTTTAATTTATTTATCGTTCTTGCAATAGCAGTAGCACCTGTTCCACAAGCTAGAGTTTCTCCACTGCCCCTTTCAAATACCCTAGCAAAATATTCTCCATTTTGTTCTTTTAAAAACTCAACATTAACATCATTGTTAAGTCTATATTGTATTTCTTGTGCAATATGCGGGAATTTTTCTTGAGTTATGCTTTGTGCTAAACAAACTGCGTGTTTATTACCTGTTTCAACTAAAAAATATTTTAACCTGTCATTCAAACAATCTAAATACACATTAAATTCTTGTGGCTCGCTAGGTCTACCCATTAATACAGAAGATAATGCTGTGTTAGAGCTGTTGTTTATAATTTTAACAGCCTTAATTCCTGCGAGTGTTTCGACTGTGACTATTTTTGATTTTGGTTTATAATGCTTTTGAAAATATTGTGCTACACATCTTACACCATTTCCACACATAGAAGCTCTACTTCCATCAGCGTTATAGATATCCATAGAGCAATCAGCAACAGCGCTATTCCCTATTATGATAATCCCATCAGAACCTATACCAAAATTTCGGTCGCTTATTTTTGGTGCAATTTTAGCTGGGTCATAATGTAATTCTTCGGTTATGCAATCAAAAAAGACATAGTCATTACCAGCTCCATTCATTTTGATAAATCTCATAAAAACCTCTTTTACACTTATTTATGAAAATCAAAAAGAAAATGTCAAATTAAAGAATGTATTTTAGAAAAATGTTTGACAATTCATATTTTTTGTTTTATAATAATAATGCTTTGCGAGTGTGGCGGAATGGCAGACGCGCACGTTTAAGGGGCGTGTTCGAAAGAGTGTGGGTTCAAGTCCCACCACTCGCACCAAAATGAAGAGAAGTGGTTAGTGACCACTTTTTTTTTATTAAAGCATTGCTTTTTCGAAAACAAAAAATAAAATTTGTGAAATTGTTTTCTGGATTAAAAAAAAGCACTATTCCCCCCAACGACAAAAATAAGTCTTGACAATAATCAGTAAAAATTGTAAAATGTTGAAACAGAGGTTAAATATTATGAAAAAAGTGACAAAAAAACTACTCAAAATTAATCGAACTAAAAAAAATGACTATGGTTTATTAAAACTTGCTTTGTCGTGTATAACAACACTTGCTGGTTTAACAATATTAATGTATGGAAGTATTGCTACAAATAATTCAGTGCACAATTTATCAAAATTTGTAGATGGAAATTTTCGCAATCCTGATTCTCAATATTCAATAATTTTAACTGAAGAAGCTTCAAAAAAATATGAAACCCTTAAAACGGGAGAAACTTCAACAGAAGATTATATTAGCATCTATTCGAATGAAAACAAACTAAAAGTATTAAAAGATAATTGTGACGAAGAAACACTTAATACAATTGAAAATTACGAAAAAGAAGTGTTAATTAATAAACATATATCTATGGGAGGTGTAGCACTATTAGGGGCTAGTTTGATTGGTACCGTAGCATACATCACACAGGATAACAAAAAAACAAAAGAAACAATTAATGCCGCAATAAATGCTGCAATAAATGCTGCAAATTCAGAGTCATCAATAAATGAAGAAAAATCCATAGAACCAACTATTTAACAATAAAAAAATTTAATTTAATTTGGGAGTGAAGTATGAATAAAACAAAAAAAACTCTAATAATAATTAGCTCTGTTTTTCTATTTGTTGAAGCGGGGTTAAGTGTTATAGGGCTTTTTTGCACTGACCTTATTTTTAGAGCTATAGAAAATAACCTAGATGCTTTTATTGAAAATTATTACACAAATATACCTGCTCAAATAGAAACAATTAAAGCAATTTATTTTGTAAGTATAGTTTATATTTTTCTGATAACTTTAACAGGTGCTATGCTGTTAACATTTTCAATAGCGAACAATCAGTTAAATCAAAAACTCTATATTGCGGGAGCGATATTTACTATTTTGGCTGGAGTTATTTCAATACCATCAATTTTGATATATGTTTCTTTTGGAATAAAAGACATTGATAACACTACTACTTCCAATGAAAACAAAAATAACTCGAATGAAGTTGATAGTATTGAAAGAAAAATTAAACTTTTACGAGATTTAAAGAATAGAAAAGAAATAAGTGAAGAAGAATTTAAGAGGCTTTTATCAGACATAATCGAGAAAAAAGAATAACTCTTGTCTCAAAAAAACATACATCAAACTTTCAAATATAAAAAATTTTCAAAACAATCGCATACTTTTGATGCGATTTTTTATTTGTAAATCCACTTTCCTAGATTGAAGAACCTTTGTAATAGTGTTATTTCTTATAAACTTATCTTTAATTTTACTTAAATGTTCTAACATAAAATCAGGAGCGAATGAGAAAGCTTCGGCATATACCCAAGCAATAGCCATTTGCACATAATAATCTTGATTACTAACTTCACTTATTCTTGATAAAACAAGGTTGGTTTGCTCTTTCAACAAATTTTTCATTAGCCAAACAACAGCAAACCTTACATCAAATGTATTTTTTGAACTTAAGAGTTTGATAAAAAAATCACTTTTGTCTTTTAACCCCTTCAGGCGTGAAGCAACTGCATCACAAGTCGCCCAGTTGTCTACATATGGCAAATATTTTTTTAGTAAAATGATTTTTTTCGAAGAATCGATATTCGAATAAGCGATTTTATATCCTTCTATCAAAACCTGCTCGTAAAACATAACTGATTTTAAATTAATCTTATCATTTATATTATTTTTAGCATATTTGACCAAAACATCATTTTTTACTCCTAGTATTTCATACTTTGTATTGATCAACTTTCTATCAAAATCAGCCTTTAATTTATTTGAATTATTTCGCAAAAATTTAATGTCATCCATAATTTTCTCCTTAAAAAAAGCAAAACATTAAGTTTTGCTCATCGTACCATCAAAGAACGCCTGTTTGATCTGGAAATATTTTTTTCTTTGTAAATATTCATACAATAATTTAAATATATGTCTAAATCTTTACGAGCTTGTTTGTCATCAAATTGTTGTTTATCAAATTTTCTTGCCAAAATACTTTGCTGTTTAAGTCTATGATTTTCCAAATTCCTAGCAAATCGCTCAAATTTTTTATCATAAGGAAAATCTGTGTCGTTCACAAGTTGTTCAAGAGTGATAGCACCAGAGTAATAGTCAAAAATCTTTTCGCCAATAACGGTTTTGCCTTCAGATAAATTGCCCAACATATCAAGATGGAACTTCTTTCCGTTTTCTTCGAGCTGAACATAAGCAAACCCATTAAAATAACCTGTTGCATTGATATACTCTCTTTGCTCCAACTTGCCTGTGATATTTAAAAATTTAAACATTCCATTCTCATCTGTTTTAACTAGAGCATAGCCACAAGAAAACGAATCTGCAAAAGGGAATTTACTTTTAAGTTCGTTATTGTTTAGTGTCAAAAAGCCATATTCTGTTTTATCATCAAAGAAAAGCCCATATCCATCTGAAAATTCAACAGCTAATCTATATTTTTTACTTGTATCTCCATTAGGAAATACATAAAAACTTTCTTTTCTCCCTTTACCCTCGGCTAAGGCTGGGCCATTTTCCATTATAGAAAGGGTTTCATACCCTCCAATAGTGTTTCCCGCTCTATTAACTAAATAAAATAGTCCATCTTTTTCATTTTGGCCTACTCTAAAACCGTGAAACTCTGGTGACATCGTAATAAAATTTTCGCCTATGACATCGCCCTTTTCGTTAATGAAATAATATATACCACCTTGTTCCTTCTGTACAAGTCTAATTCCGTTATATTTTGGTCCGATATAGAAAAAAGTTCCAACAACAACGAAATCTTTTGTGAATTTATCATTATAAAACAAGCAAAATTTTCCATTGCTCATTCTTTTTATTTCTGAACTTTTTATTTCGTTAAGAATATCCTTATCGTATAGCATACCCCCTCCTTAAACCGACTGGTATAAACTTATAATATATTTTATCTGCTATCTTTCTAATTTAATATCACCGCCAAAAGAAAAAGCACTGTCAAGTTTTCGCAGATAATCTTCAATAATGACATCAATTTCGTTGTGCAAGTCTGAAAGCTTTTTTAAGAGCTGTTTTTTACTTAAACAGGATTTTTTAATTTTTTCTTCTTCAATCATAACCACAAATCCTGGCAATTTTTCATCATACTGCAAAGATGGGTCGGCGAGTAAATCTTCTAATGAAATTTTGCCACAAAAATACTCATACACCCTTTTCCCAAAGTAAGTGTCTTCATCACTAATATTACCTAATAAGTCAGCTTTTTTCAAAACATCAGAGCTCATAGTTTCAACAAAAGCAAAACCATTGTTATGTTGAGTCGCCAATGCATAAACATCCGGCTCTTTTTCACCCTTTACATTTAAATATGAGTAGCCTTCACTTGTCTCTACTAATGTTTTGCCGTTTGATACTGGCCATTTTCTTAAAATATCATAATTCGTATTTTTTTTCATACTGTTTCCTCTTTATTATAATGAATATTTCTTTTTTTTGTTATAAAACATCTTTTTATGTGCAAACACAAAGTTATTTTAGCTAAAACTAAAACAACAGTGTAAAGTAGTCAACTAATTTTAGGCAAAAAAACTTCAAAATAAGATGTCATTATTATTATAGCATTTGCTAATTACAAAGTCAATATCATAGAAGAAATTAAATAAAAAAACCTTCCCATTTAGGAAGATTTTAAATAGCCTCTTGATTTAATGACTCTTTCCTTGACTTCAAAACTATATCTGGCTCACCATTATTTTGTGAAATAAACTTTTCGGTTATAACAACTTTTTCTATATTATTTCTTCCTGGAAGGTCATACATCAATTTCATCATTTTGCTTTCTAGAATTGTGCGCAGTCCTCGTGCACCAGTTTTTAACTCAATAGCCTTTTTTGAAACAGCCCTTAATGCTTCATCTGTAAATTCTATATCCATACCGTCCATTTTAAACATCTTTTTATACTGTTTTACTATTGAATTTTTTGGTTCAACTAAAATTTTTGAAAGAGCTTGTTCATTCAAATCATCCAAACCGACAACAACCGGCATACGCCCAACAAATTCTGGAATTAGACCAAATTTAATAAGGTCGTCTGGCTGAACTTCTTTTGCAAAATTAAAATCCTTTTTTTCTTCAACGGTTTTAACATCGGCATTAAATCCTACTGATGAAGAATTCTTTCTCGCTTCAATAATTGAATCCAACCCGACAAAAGCGCCACCACAAATAAACAAAATGTTTGTTGTGTCAATTTGAATTGTTTCTTGTTGCGGGTGTTTTCTTCCTCCTTGCGGTGGAACATTTGCGACAGTGCTTTCAATGATTTTCAAAAGAGCTTGCTGAACTCCTTCACCGGCAACATCACGTGTTATCGAAACATTTTGAGTCTTCTTTGCAATTTTATCAATTTCATCTATATAAATAATCCCTCTCTGCGCTTTTCTTATATCATAATCAGCGTTCTGGATTAATTTGAGCAAAATATTTTCAACATCATCTCCCACATATCCCGCCTCCGTAAGAGTCGTAGCATCAGCAGCGGCAAAAGGAACTTTTAAAATTTTTGCTAATGTTTTTGCCAAAAGAGTTTTTCCAGAACCTGTAGGTCCAATCATTAAGATATTGCTTTTTTCAAGTTCTATATCATCATTTTTGTCTTTTTTAGAAAAATTGTAATTGATACGCTTATAATGATTATAAACAGAAACAGCAAGCACTCTTTTTGCTTCATCTTGCCCAATAATATATTCATCAAGTTTAGCCTTAATCTCGGAAGGAATAGGAAGTTCAATTTTTTCGAGACTTTCATTCTGCTCTTCTTCTTTTATAATTTCCTTACAAATAGCAATACATTCATCACATATAAATGCTTCACCATTAGGACTTGCAATAATCTTTTTTGCATTTTTTTGTGGTTTGCCGCAAAACGAACAAGAATAGGTTTCTGGATTTTTCAAGTCAACACCCCTTTATTTTTTAGCTTTTCTGGTAACAAAAATTTGGTCAATTAATCCATAATTTTTTGCTTCTTCCGCAGTCATATAATTATCTCTATCCGTATCTTTTTCAATAACTTTCAAACTTTTTCCTGTGTTTTCGCTTAGTATTTGGTTTAATTTCATTTTTATACGAGCGATATGTCTGGCCTGAATTTCAATATCGCTTGCTTGTCCTTGTGCCCCACCGAGTGGCTGGTGTATCATAATTTCGCTATTAGGCAAAGCAAATCTTTTACCTTTTGTGCCACTTGAAAGCAAAAATGCTCCCATCGAGGCAGCGAGGCCAACACAAATCGTTGTCACATCACACTTAATGTATTGCATCGTATCGTATATAGCAAATCCAGCACTAACGCTACCACCTGGACTATTTATATAAATAAAGATGTCTTTGTCAGGATTTTTGCCTTCGAGATAAATCAACTGTGCAATAACAAGGTTTGCGACATTATCATCTATTTCCCCATTTAAAAATATTATACGATCTTCAAGAAGTCTAGAATAAATATCATAAGATCTTTCACCAGAGCCCTTCTGATCGATTACCATAGGTATAAGCATATAACCTCCTAATTATTCGTAACTACGAATTTTTTGATTTTAAAAATGCGATTAATTTATTCATTAAAATATCGTTTTGAATGTAACTTAAATCGTACTCACCCAAAGATTTTTCTACTTCTTCGCAAGATTTTCCCTGTACATCGGCGATTTCGTGTATTTTAGCGTGAATTTCTTCGTGCGTAATACCAATATTGTTTTCTTTAACAATCTTTTGTAGAACTAACCTTGTCTTTAAAGCTTTTTCGGCTTCAACGATTTGTTCTTTATCAAATTCTTCGTTAGTCTTGCCGATATAAGCAAGGTAATCTTGTAACTTAATCTGCTGATAAGCGAGTCTGTTTTCTAAATCTTTAATCATATGTTCTTTTTCGTGTTCAATCATTGATTGTGGCAAATCGACCTTGGCTTTTTTTACAGCTTCTTCGATTAAAGAGTTTTCGAATTCCCGTTCAGCTTGAGATGTTTTAGTTTTTAAAATTTTTGCCTTCAAATCTTTTTTATAATCTTCGACATTTGCGAATTCTGTTGCAAAAGAAACAAGTTTGTCGGTCAACTCTGGAATTTCTTTTTTCTCAACTTTTTTTACTACGATTTGAAAATCTGCTGGTTTTCCTGCCAAATTTTCTGCAGGATATTTTTCTGGGAATGTAACTTTTGCGATTTTTTCATCTCCCGTTTTCAAGCCAACGACTTGTTCTTCAAAACCCTCAATAAATGTATGCGAACCAAGTTCAAGACGATAATCTTGGGCAGTTCCGCCTTCAAACTTTTCGCCGTTTACTGAACCTGAAAAATCAATAGTGACAAAATCTCCTACTTGTGCTGGCAAATCTGTTTCGACAAATCTCGCCTGACTTTCAAGAAATCTTTTCATCTCAAATTCGATTTCTTTTTCGCTGACTGTAGGTTTATTTTTTTTAACATTAAACGCAATTGGACCGAGCTCAACTTCTGGCATTAATGCAACAGTCAAAGAAACTTTTAGTCCATCAGCTGTCATAGAATCAATGTTAACTTTAGGATAATCAGCTATTTCATACTCTGGATTGTTCTTTAAAAATTCTGAATACTCCTCTGAAACCACATCATCAAAAGCGTCATCATAAAAAACGGTATCACCGTAATTTTGCTCGATAACTTTTTTAGGTGCCTTTCCTTTTCGGAATCCCTGAATGTTATATTTGCCTTTATTTTTTTCGTATGAACGCTCAATAGCTTCTGCCCATTTTTTTCCTGAAATTTCTATTTTTAATTTTAAAAATCCTTTTTCACTTTTTTCACGCGTAACCATATTTAATTTCTCCTTTTTTGTATGCTTTTCAATTTTAGCACACCATAAACAAATATACAAGTAAATTTGATAAATTAAACCTATAAAAGTCTGTTATAATGTCGAAAACTTAAACGCACATTAGAATAATGAGTGCGAGAGCAACACCAATTGCCAATGTGATTTTCACATAATAAACCCAAGCCTCCTTAAAAATATAGTGCCTGAATTTTTTTTTGTATTTTTTTTCATTGGCCTTAATTATATCCATTGAGAGAAAATTTTTATTTATCAACTCTGCAAGAAAAAGCTTATACCGTTGAGGATAGGTTTGCTTAAATTTTATAAAATCAAAAACAAACTCTACTGCCCAATAGATAAAATAGACAGCAGTTAAAGACAAAGTAACATACTTTTTATCATAAACTGCGAATTGATTTTCTAAAATTACTGTAACAACAATCACAACCAATGCTAAAAGATTGACAATAAATTTTCTCATTACTCACCTATAAAATAATGTTGACAATATAAAGAACTATAATAGAAACAGTGAAAATGATGTAAAGAATCAGCCAGGCAAGATGAGTTTTCCTTTTTACCCAAAGCCCAGCAACAACAATACAAACTATATAAGCTATTGCTTCGCCAACATACCGAAAAGCATCAGCCAAAGTTTTACTGCCAAAAATAACACTTAACAAAAGTGCGACGGCTATACAGCCGCAGCCGATATAAGCAAAAAGTTCAAAAATTTTTTCCCAAGACCATCCATCGTTATGAGAGTTAAACCTTTTTTGATTATCCATTATTTTAATCCTTTACTGATATACTCGGCCAAATCAACAACTTTACACGAGTAGCCCCATTCATTATCATACCAAGCAAACAATTTGACAAATCTTGGATTAAGCAGAATCCCGGCCTCGACATCAAATACACAAGTATGCTCCTCACCGATAAAATCGCTAGATACGACCAAATCATCAGTCCAAGTCATAATACCTTTCATCGAGGTTTTTGAAGCTTTTTTGATAGCATCAACTATCTGCTCATAAGTCACATCTTTTTTGAGAGTACAAGTCAAGTCGACGAGTGAAACATTAAGCGTAGGCACTCGGCAACTTCTTCCGGTTAGTTTCCCTTTAAGCGAAGGAATAACTTCTCCAACTGCTTTTGCGGCACCGGTTGAAGAAGGAATAATGTTGTAAGAAGCAGCTCTGCCACCTCTCCAATCTTTTTTACTTGCGCCATCGACTGTGAGTTGAGTTGCGGTTACGGAATGAATGGTCGTCATTAATCCTTGTTCAATACCAAAAGCATCATTGATAACTTTTGCTAATGGTGCTAGACAATTCGTAGTGCAAGAAGCGTTTGAAATGACATTCATTGATTTTTTATAATCCTTGTGATTAACGCCCATAACAAACATTGGCATATTTTTACCAGGGGCAGTAACAATAACCTTTTTTGCTCCGCCCTGCAAGTGCAAGGATGCACCCTCGTAATTTGTGAATTTACCTGTGGCTTCAATAACAATATCAGCGCCCACGGAAGCCCAAGGGATTTTGTCCGGGTCTTTGATTTCAAAGAATTTTACTTTACTTGCCCCTAAAATAAGCTCATTGTTTTTCACTTCAGTCGCAAATTTACATTTGCCGTGAATTGTGTCGTGGTCAATCAGATATTTTGCATAGTTGACATCTAAAAACGGGTCATTTACCGCTACAACATCAATACCCCTCATAATACAAATTCTTGCGACCAGTCTTCCGATTCTACCAAAACCATTAATTCCGATTTTAATTTTTGACATTTTCTACCTCCTGTGCTTTTAAAAAATATCTTTTACCGATTTTCAATGTTATTGTAAAAACAATTACAGCGATTATTGTGCACAAACTAGCAATAAGAAGTGCACAAATCCACAAAAATACTGCTAAAAATGTTGCTGGTTTAAAATAGAAGTAAACAACAGTTGAACCGATGACAGCCAATAAAACAAAAATCCACGAAAACAACATAATAAAGTTTTTTTGCCTTGAATACTCTTTCTTCGCTGGCTTGGAGTTTGTTTCGACATAACCTATATCGACACCCTTCCACCTGTTTATTCTAGAAGCATAAGATAAATTTGAAATATTCCTAACTACATCAGAAATCTTATCAGAAAAAGCAACTACTGAAACATCACCTTCAAAAATTGCTAGGTCGAAAAGAAATCGAACTACTTTTTTCCATAGGTTAACAAAAAACTCGCAAAACTTATTTGTTTTCTCCTTGTCACAAACTGTTATGTCAAACTTTGAATTCGCAAATTTTTTGATAACGTCATCATCAACCCTTTTTCTCAAAATAATAAGCGACCCTTTTCTTAATTCAGTCTGCAAAGCATTAATGATTTCCTCTTTTTTACTACCCTGCTTAAAAATTTTAACTTTAAATCCTGTTTTTTTAAAATTAAAATATTTTGCTCCGTCTTCAGTCACTCCAACAATAACAAAACAGTCGGGATTTTTTAATGATTTAATATAATCAGCATTTTTATCAAACTCATCTATGACAGGAAAAATAAGATTTACCATTTTCAACCTCTTATTATAATTTTTTAATACGCCTAAAATGTCGTCCACCCTCAAAAGTAGTTGTCAAAAAAACTTTTATAATTCTTATAGCTTTTGCAGCTCTCATAGTATCACCCGGAAGTATTAAAACATTCGCATCGTTATGTGCTCTTGCAAATTCGGCTGTTCTTGTGTTGTAGCAAAGTGCTCCTCGTATTTTAGGGTTACGATTAACAGCAATACTCATACCTATTCCCGTTCCGCAAATGAATATACCGACATTATGCGAATCTTCGAGAACTTTTGCGACTCCTTTTTTTGCATAATCTGGATAATCTACGCCCTCTTTTGAATAGGTGCCAACATCAATAGTAATTATTGATTCGTTATTAAAAAACTTTTTAATTTTTTCTTTTAGTTCATATCCTCTATGGTCACAAGCGAGAATAATCATATTTCTCCTCCTATTTTGATAAGTTTGTCAGTCAGATTTTGACAGGCGGTATAGATAAGTTTTGCGCAGACAAGGTATGCTTGAACATCCTGCCCATAAGGGTCTTCAATATCGCTATTGCACAGGTCTCTCATAAGAATAACCCTGCCTTTTACCTTATCTTTAATTGCCGGTGTCATAGCGATGTAAAGCGTTTTTAAGTCGAATTTATTTATTTTAACACTCTTTCTTTTTCTGGCATCGGCATTCAATATTTTCAAGACTTTGCAAGCATTTTCCGTGCATAATTCACCGGTGGCTTGCAATCCACGAGATGAGACTTGTACAAAATCAATATTTGCCTCTTTAAGACATTTTTTCATAAGCCGTTCAGCCATAAATGACCTACAGGTGTTGCCTGTGCATAAAAAACAAATTTTTATTTTTCCCTGCATAAAAAAATATTAACATAAAATGAAAAAAAAACAAAGTAAACTTACTTTGATTTTTTCTTTTTAATAAATTTAGCCAAATCAATGAATTTGCTTTTATAAAGTCTGTCTAAATTATAATGGTCTCGTGCGGTTTGAATGAATAGATGTACATATATTTTATCAAAATTCAAAATAATCCATTCGCCCTTATGATAACCATCAATTTCATCGGTTAATTCAAAATTCTTTGAAAGCTCATCTGCGACCTTTTTATTATCATCAGCGGTTTGTACACTCGACAAAACAAAAAACTTTGCTTCCCCATTCTCGCTCAAATCGTATGCAGAAACATTTTTGCATTTCGCATTTTTTAAAAATTCAACAATTTTTACTACTTTATCGTCCATACTCTTCCTTTTCAACATTTTACAATATTTTTTCTAAAAAAACAATAAAGTTTGAGTTTATTTTTACATCAATTATGTTAACAATTAAAGTATGCAAAAAATAAACATTGTTTTTCAAACATTTTTTAGATTAGTGCTTATATTCTTTATATGCTTTATTTGGATAAGATATTTTATAAGTTCACTTTGGATTTCCGTTTTGATTACGGGATTATTGACTATAATAATTGATATAATAATAAAAATATTTTCTGCAAAAAAGCAAAGCAGTATTGTTTTAAAAAAAACGGAGCGAGAAAAAGCGGAAAATATGTTTTTTTCTTTAGCTATGGAAAATAATGGCTTAAACTTTTTCTTTACTCTTACATCTACGAGGCATAACAGTAAAAAATATAACGATTTTATATTAATCTCTCACCCAGAAAGTACTATAATATTATACCCAAAAATTTGCTATTCTACTATTTCCACCGAAGATATTGTTTCAATAGTAAATTCTACCAGACATTTAAACCCTACAAAAATAGT
The DNA here is from genome assembly GCA_944380695.1 of uncultured Clostridia bacterium. Lineage (GTDB taxonomy): Bacteria > Bacillota > Clostridia > Christensenellales > UBA1242 > Caccovivens. Next base: position 12,648 of record CALWII010000049.1, read on the forward strand.
CATACCTTGTTATTCGTTTTCAAAAGAAGCATCATCTTTTGCAAAAAATTTTGAAATAGAAATAATATTGCTCGACCAGTACGATACTTATCAAAAACTATACAAATGTTATAACTTTTATCCTGAAATCACTTTCAGTTATAAAAAAGACAAGCGATTGGCTATAAAGGACCTAGCGATGTTTTCATTGAACAAAACACGAGCAAAAGGATATTTTGTTACAGCTGTAATATTAATCTTTTCTTCGTTTTTTGTAAGGGCGAATTTATATTATTGCATTGTCGCATCAATATTAGTAATACTTGCGCTTATATCTATGTTCGACCCATTTTCAAAATATAACAAAAACAACGAATTGCTCTAAATTTCTATGTTATGTTTTTTCTTTTTGGTTGATTTTTTATAAACAATTAAAATTGAACCAATAACCTGTATCGGTTCGGCACCGGTTTTATTGCAAATGATATCCATCATTTCTTTTGGTTCTAATGGACAGGTTTTTAGTAGCTTGATTTTAATTAATTCCCGAGCCTCTAATAAAAGCTCAACAGCTTCAAAAGAGTTTTCATTCAGCCCGTCTTTACCAACCTGCATAACTGGTTCTAATGCGTTACCTAGTGCTCTTAGAGTTGCTCGTTGTTTTGAAGTTAACATATAAATTGCCCTCCTATCATAAAAATTCTTACTAAACAGGTTATTTCACATCAATCCAAAACCTTTTATATTGAGCTTTTTCTTTTTCATCAATAAAAGTTTTTTCATAAACCCCACCTGCTTTTTCTATGCTTCTAGCTGAAGCAAAATTGGTATCAAGACAACTGATTAATACTTTTTCTATACCAAATTTTTTTGCTTTTTTCACTCCAAGTTTTATCATTTTTGTTGAATAGCCTTTATTGCGCTCGCTTGGTCTAATAGCGCCTCCAAAATGCCCTGCAAAATCGGAAAGCTTTTCATTTAATCGTTCCCGAATTTGCAAAAATCCTAAAAGTTTACCGTCTGCCTTCCTTTTCAA
>CALWII010000050.1 GCA_944380695.1 uncultured Clostridia bacterium
CAATGCCCTTCTAAGGCAGAGGTCGAAGGTTCGAATCCTTCTGGGAGCACCATGTGGTGGTCGTAGTTCAGTTGGCAGAACGCTAGATTGTGGCTCTAGAGGTCAAGGGTTCGACTCCCTTCGATCACCCCACTTTTATTTATTAATGGGGTGTCGCCAAGCGGTAAGGCATTGGACTCTGACTCCAACATTCGTAGGTTCAAATCCTACCACCCCAGCCATTTCAACTGAATTTTTGGTTGGCATCATACTTATTATTTTCTCGCTAATTTTTGGTCCACTAGCTCAGTCGGTAGAGCACTTGACTTTTAATCAAGGGGTCCCGGGTTCGAATCCCGGGTGGGCCACCATATTGTTGATGCCTCTAATAAAAGTTCGTTGATTTTACAAGTTATTATAAGAACCCAGTTCGCTTCAATTGACTTGATTTCGTTATTGGGGTGTCGCCAAGTGGTAAGGCACAAGACTTTGACTCTTGCATGCGTAGGTTCAAATCCTGCCACCCCAGCCAAGCTCGGGATTCCCGAGTTTTTTTTATTTGCAGGATTTGAACCTACGGTTCACCCCTTCGGGCGGGGAACGAAACTAGTTTGTTCCGTCTTTGGCTAAAAAAACTCTTGGAATTTATAAGTCATCATTGTGTTATCTTATATATGGACGGTTTAATTGTATTCACCGAGTTGTTGATCTTTGTCTATTATGTTATAATCTTTATCGGAGGTCAGAATGAAAATTAAAGTTTATGATTACCCAAGCGGAGTAAAAGTTTTTTATGGATATGACAGGAGATTGGCCACTACTTCTTGTAATCTAGTTTTTAATGTTGGAAGTATTAATGAAAAAAAATATGGAGCATTGCACTTTTTTGAGCATATGGTTTTTTTGAGTACACAAAAAAGGACCAGGCAGGAGAGACGAGCTTTACAAGAGGAGTTTGGAAGCAAGTATAACGCTTCAACTTCTTATGAGTTTTTAAAATTTGATTATGAATGTTTAAGCGAATTTTTTCACATAGGCTTTGGTGAGTTTGTTGAGGGCATAACTCAACCCAAATTTGACCCCGCAGAAATAAAAAATGAAAAGAAAGTTATTTTGCAAGAATATAACAGATATGATGCTATGCCGATAAGAAAATTGTCAAGAGAAGTGTTAGTCACTCTTTCAAAAACAAAAGATTATGGGCATTTTGTGTTGGGAACTCCATCTACGATTGCTAAAATGAGTATCAACGATTTAAAATACTGTTTGAGTTTGCTAACTCCAGATAGACTTATAATATATGGGGCAGGAAGTATAAAATTTAAAGAATATAAGAAAATTATTGAACAGCATTTGGCTAAAATTATTTTTATGAAAGATTACAATGCGTTGCCTAGCGTGGAATTTAGAGCTGTTTCTAAACCGAAATACTTCATATTAGATGCGAATAAAGAACAAGTTCAAGTGTCGCTAATGAGCGATATTTGTGATAGGAGTGATTACAAAAAAGGTTTGGTGCTTTCTATTTTGAATTCAGCTTTAAACGGAATTAATGGAAGGTTATTCAACGAGATGAGAAATAAAGAAGGATTAGTGTATTCAGTTTCGGTTTATAAGAACATTTTAAACAAGTCATCACTTATTTTTGAATTTAGTTTTGGTACTGCTGTTGAAAATGTGACAAAGGCATTAACTATTTTTAAAAATTGTTTAAAAGATATTGCTGAAAATGGTATTACAGATAAAGAGTTCTTTAAATATAAAAATGTACGCAAAATTCAAAAAGCTTATGATAGAATTTATGTTTACAATGTTGTGTGTAATATGGTATCGGATTTGCAGTACTATGGAAAAATTATTTCATTAAAAGATAGGGAAAAAATACTAGAAAACATCACGAATGATGATATAAAAGATATGGCTAACCAAATTCTAAAAAACAAAAGATTTGTCATAGGGGCTAACAATAAAAATGTTAAAATCGAGGACTTGAAAATTTTTGAAAAAATTTAGTTAGGCTAAATTTTTCATTAAAAAAAAACAATTATTTTGTAAATTATTGTTATTTCATTTTGAAAAAATTCTATATTTTTGTATACTACTAGGGTGAAAAAAAAAGGAGATTTTTATGAAAAAATTTGTTTATGCTTTTAAGGAAGCTGATGGAAAAAATAAAGCCCTTTTTGGTGGGAAAGGTTCAAACCTTGCTGAAATGACAAAATTAGGAATGCCTGTGCCACAAGGATTTATTATCACTACAGAGGCTTGTACACAATATTATAATGATGGGAGAAAAATAAATGATGGGATTTTAAACCAAATTTATTCAAAACTCTATGATTTGGAAAAACAAACCGGTAAAAAATTTGGGGATAAAAAAAATCCGCTGTTGGTTTCTGTTAGATCCGGGGCGAGAGTTTCTATGCCGGGTATGATGGATACAATTTTAAATCTAGGACTCAATGATGAGGTTGTCGAAGGACTCGCCGGACTGACAGGTAATCCACGCTTCGCCTATGACTCATACAGGAGATTTATTCAAATGTTCTCCGATGTCGTTATGATGCAAGACAAATCCAAATATGAAAGAATCCTTGACAATATAAAAGAGAAAAAGGGCGTTCAATTTGACAAAGACCTTTCAGCAGATGATTTAAAGGAAATCGTTAAGTTATTCAAGGACCTTTATAAAAAAGGTCTTGGCAAAGATTTTCCTCAAGAACCAAAAGAACAACTTATCGAAGCTGTTAAAGCAGTTTTCAGATCTTGGGATAATGACAGAGCAAATGTTTACAGAAGAATGCACGATATCCCTTATGAGTGGGGAACAGCCGTAAATGTTCAATCAATGGTTTTCGGGAATATGGGTGATGATTGCGGAACGGGTGTAGCATTTAGCAGAAATCCTGCCACAGGTGAAAACGAATTTTATGGTGAGTATCTTATGAATGCTCAAGGCGAAGATGTCGTAGCCGGAATAAGAACTCCTATGCCAATTTCCGAATTGAAAAAACAAAATCCAGCTGTTTACAAACAATTTGTTGACATAGCAAAAAAACTTGAACAGCATAATCACGATATGCAAGATATGGAGTTTACTATTGAAAAAGGAAAACTTTATATGCTTCAAACTCGTAACGGGAAAAGAACCGCAAAAGCGGCTTTAAAAATCGCTGTTGACCTTGTAAAAGAAAAAATGATTTCTGAAAAAGAAGCACTTGCTATGATTGACCCTAAACAACTTGATGCGCTATTGCACCCTCAATTTGATCCAACCGCTTTGAAAAAAGCAAAAGTTTTGGCAGAAGCTCTTCCAGCTTCACCAGGTGCTGCTTGTGGTAAGATTTGCTTTACAGCTGAAAAAGCAAAGCAAATGGCTGCTCAAAAAGAGAAAGTAGTGCTTGTGCGTCTTGAAACATCTCCAGAAGATATTGAGGGTATGGCAGCTTCACAGGGTATTTTAACTGCTCGTGGGGGAATGACATCTCACGCTGCTGTTGTCGCTCGTGGTATGGGCACAGCTTGTGTTGCTGGTTGTAGCGCAATTAAGTTTGCCGATGATGAAAAATCATTTACTCTTCGTGGCAAAACCTTTAAAGAAGGCGATATGCTTTCATTTGACGGTTCAACAGGTAAGATTTATGAAGGAGCCGTAGCAACAGAACCTGCTAAAATTTCTGGTGAGTTTGCAACCATTATGGAATGGGCAGACAAGTATCGCAAACTTCAGGTGCGAACAAACGCTGATAATCCTAGAGATGCCAAAGTAGCTTTTGATTTTGGAGCAGAAGGTATTGGACTTTGCAGAACAGAGCATATGTTTTTTGAAGCTGACAGAATTATGGCCGTTCGTGAAATGATTGTAGCTTCAAGCGTTGAAGAAAGAAAAAAAGCTTTGGCAAAAATTTTACCTATGCAAAAAAAGGACTTCAAGGGTCTTTATACTGCGATGAAAGGAAAGCCTGTTACAATAAGATTTTTGGACCCACCTCTTCACGAATTCTTACCTCATACCGATGACGAGATTAAAGCTCTCGCAAAAGAAATGGGTATCACTTTTGCAAGCCTTAAGCAAACAGTGGTTGGGCTTCACGAATTTAACCCTATGATGGGCCATCGTGGATTAAGACTTGCCGTAACCTATCCAGAAATAGCAGAGATGCAAACGCAAGCAGTTATAGAAGCTGCCATCGAAGTGAAAAAGTCAAAAGGTTACGACATAGTTCCTGAAATAATGATACCTCTTACTTGTGATTCAAAAGAATTCAAATTCGTTCGTGATATTGTCGCAAAGAAAGCAGATGAAATAATTGCTAAAAAAGGTGCTGACTTACACTATAAAATCGGTACTATGATTGAAATTCCTCGTGCTGCTGTTACAGCAGATGAAGTTGCAAAATATGCTGAATTTTTCTCGTTTGGAACAAATGATTTGACTCAAATGACTTACGGTTTTAGTCGTGATGATGCAGCTAAATTCCTAGATGTTTATTATCAGAAGAAAATTTTCGAAAGCGATCCATTTGCAAGACTAGATCAAAATGGCGTCGGCAAACTTGTCAAAATGGCTGCTGACCTTGGCAGAAGCACACGCCCAGACATTAAGTTGGGCATCTGCGGTGAACACGGTGGTGATCCATCAAGTGTTGAATTTTGCCATAACGCAGGACTTAACTATGTTTCTTGTTCACCATTCCGTGTGCCTATTGCAAGACTCGCCGCTGCACAAGCAAATATCAAAAATCCAAGAAAATAAAAAAATATGCCGACTATAAGGTCGGCTTATTTTTTAGTTATTTCTTGTAATTAGTGATTAGTTATAAATTATCTTTTTTAAAATATTATGCTTTACATTTGTTTTTTTTTGTGCTATAATTTATAAGAAATTTTATAAAGAGGTATATTGTTATGATGATAGAACCACCTATTGATGAATTGGTAAGAAAAGCAAACGGAAACAGATATGTGCTTTGCACAATAATAACAAAACGAGCAAAAGAAATTGAAACTGTAAGAAGAGCAGAATTGGCCGAGTCAGACAAAAAATCTATTAGTCTTGCTTGTGAAGAAATCTTCCAAGGCAAAATTGTTCCTAGCGCTTTTTAATTATCAAAAATTTTTACTGTAAGTAATTAAAAAATTTTTATAATTTGTGCTATATTTTTAACAATAAAACACTTTTTGCACTATAAAAATTATGATATAATACTATTGGATTTCCAATAGTATTTTTTATTTATGTTTGCTTCAGTAATTATAGATCAGGACACAAAAGCTTTAAACAAAGTTTTTAATTATCTCATTCCTGACGGTATGAAAATTGAAAAAGGGTTTCGGGTTATTGTACCATTTGGGCAAAGATTGGTGCAAGGTTTTGTTGTGGAAGTTAACGAAAAGATCGATTTCGATTTGAGCAAAATCAAACAAATCAGTAGCACGCTTGATGATGAACCTATTATTAAAAGTGAAATGTTGGAATTAATGAAATTTATGTGTAATAAGTTCCATTTAAGGCTGACCAGTGTTTTGCGACTTTTTGTTCCTAGTGAAATCAGAGAAGGAAAAGTAAAAGATTTGTTTGTAAAATGGGCTAGCTTAAATGGTGAAATTGATATTCAGAGCTTCAGTCGTGCGAATGTTCAAAAGTCGATTATAGAAGAGTTAATCAAGAAACAAAAGGTTCTTTTGGCAGAGCTTAAAAAAAACTTTAGTGTTTCAAGTGTGAATTCGTTGATTAAAAAAGAAATTATTAAAATTGAATTAGAAAAACAAATCAGAAAACCCTTGACTATTATACAACAAGATAAAAAAATAGAGCTAAACGATATGCAAAAAAATGCTATAAGGTCGGTAAAGGGCGAGGGAACTTATTTGTTGCACGGTGTGACAGGTAGCGGTAAGACTGAAGTGTATATGAATTTAATATCTAATGCTTTGAAAAATAAAAAAAATGCAATTATGTTAGTGCCAGAAATTTCATTAACTCCACAAGTTATGTCGGTGTTTAAAGCTCGCTTTGGCGAAAACATTGCGCTTTTACATAGCAGTTTGTCGGCAGGAGAAAGGTTTGATGAATGGAAACGAATTTTTTCTGGTGATGCCCGTGTAGTCGTAGGAGCCCGTTCTGCTATATTTGCGCCTATAGATAATTTAGGAATTATTATCATTGATGAACAACACGAACAATCGTATATTTCTGAATCAAATCCTAGGTATGATACTTTCGAAGTAGCTAAATTTAGGGCCGAATTCAATAAGTGCCCATTACTAGTAGGAAGCGCAACTCCTAGTGTAGATATTTATGAAAAAACAAAAACCGGTGAAGTAAAATTGATTGAAATGCCTACTAGAGCGAACGGTAAAGAGTTGCCTAAAATTCAAATTATTGATATGATGAATGAATTGAGAACAGGTAACTCGGGCATTTTTTCTACGCAACTTATTGCGGACTTGTCTTATGTTGTGAATCAAAAAAAGCAAGCGATGATTTTTATTAATCGTCGTGGTTTTTCATCTTTTATGATGTGTAGAGAATGTGGCTATCTGGCAAAATGTAGCGATTGTGATGTTAATCTTGTATATCACAGGGAGGACAATCGCTTAAAGTGTCACTACTGTGGTAAACAGTATAGGGTGCTCGACAAATGCCCAAACTGTGGTTCGAACAAAATCAAACAAGGAGCTGTCGGTACTGAAAAAATAGTTGACGAACTTAAAAATATATTTAAAGATGTAAAAATTATAAGAATGGACAATGATACAACCTCTAAAAAAAATGGGCACGAGAAAATTTTACAGGAGTTCCGTAAATCTAAACCGGCAATTTTGGTGGGTACTCAAATGATTGCTAAAGGGCACGATTTTGAAGATGTTACGCTTGTCGGAATAATTGATGCGGACCAAAGTTTGTACAGAGGAGATTATCGTAGTACAGAAAGATGCTTTCAACTTATTACACAAGTTTCTGGGAGGGCAGGTCGCAGTCAATATGAAGGTAAAGTTGATTTGCAAACTTATTCACCAAGACACTATGTTTATAAATTTGCTGCCAATTATGATTACAAGGGCTTCTTTAAAAAAGAAGAAAACATCAGAAAAACTTCAGTTTTCCCACCATTTTCGAAAATTATTAGAATATTGTTTGCTTATTATGATGAAAATGTTGTGCGTGATGAACTAAAAATATGTTATAATAAACTGTTGAAGGTGCGAGAAAAGTATTTTGACAGCATAATTTATATGGATGCGATGAAGTCACCTATAAAAAGAATTAAAAATTCTTTCCGCTATCAAATTATAGTAAGAATTAAACTTGATAACAGTGATGAGATTGAAAATGAAATTTTTAATTGCACGGAAGGGAATTTAAAATCGAGTGTCTTTTTTGAAGTCAATCCAGAGAGTATGAGTTAGGGAGAAAAGTTTATGGCAAAGAGAAAAGTATTAAAATATGGCGATGAAAGATTAAGAAAAGTAGCAAAAAATGTTGCCGACTTTGATGACGACCTTTTTCAATTACTTGATGATATGCGTGATACAATGTATGCGAATAATGGTATGGGGCTGGCCGCTCCACAAGTCGGGGTTTTGAAAAGAGTCGTTATTATGGATTTGGGGGGTAGTTTTTTTGAACTCATAAATCCTGAAATCGTTCGTTGCGAAGGTGAACAAGAAGACGAAGAAGGGTGTTTGAGCGTTCCAAATTTTTCAGATATTGTAAAAAGACCAGAAAAGGTCACCGTAAAAGCTAAAGATAGATATGGGTATGATTTAGAAATTTCCGGCGAAAAGTATTTTGCAAGGTGTGTAAGTCACGAGATAGACCATTTGAATGGCGTATTGTACATCGATAAAAGTAAAAATGGTAAAAAATATATTGAGAAGTATGGTAAAAAATGAGGATTTTATTTTTAGGATCACCTAATTTTGCGAAAATAATTCTTGAAAGTTTGTTGAATAATGGTCATAAGGTTGTGGCTGTCGTTTGTCAACCAGATCGTCCAGCAGAGCGTGGTAAAAATTTGAAAATGCCAGAAATAAAGCCATTCGCTATTGAAAACAAAATTCCTGTTTTACAATTCGATCGGGTTAACGAGCATATTGAAGAAATAAAAAAATTGGACTTTGACATTTTTGTGACAGCTTCATTTGGACAAATTCTTTCAAGAGATTTTTTATCGCTTGGACTTGGACTCAATGTGCATCCGTCATTATTACCACAACTTCGTGGCGCTACACCTATTCAAACAGCCCTATTAATGAATTTGAAGCAAACAGGCGTAACAATTCAAAAAATGAAATACGAGTTGGATGCAGGAGACATTTTAGAGCAGGAAAGAATTGATATAAACGAAAATGATGATTATTGTTCTTTGGAGTTCAAACTTGCAAAATTGAGCTGTAATTTGTTGCAAAAAGCACTTCAAAAAATTCAAAATAATACCGCAGTATTTATTGCTCAAAAAGGCACTCCAACTTTTACAAAATTAATAAAAAAAGATGATGGTTTTTTAGATTTTACAAAATCTGCATCTGAATTATTAGGCAAGGTAAAAGCACTTGCATATAATCCCGGATGTTATTTCTTTATCGATAAGACGCGAATTAAAATATTGAAGGCAAAAACAAGTGATGACAGGTTAGACATTGGTGAAATTTCTTCCAACGGCAGAGGGTTTGTCGTTGGTTGTTCAGAAGGTTCGTTAGAAATATTAGAGTTAATCACACCCAATGGGAAAAGAGCTAGTGGGCAAGCTTTTTTAAATGGTTATCACGGAGAAAGGAAGGTAAACAATTAGTGCTTCTCGATTTAGACAAAACAGAGCTTAAGGAATATGTAAAGTGCTTGGGCGAACAGCCATTTCGTGCCGAACAACTTTTTGACGCACTTTTGCAGGCAAAAAAATTGAATGAAATCACCAATTTGTCACAAGAATTTAAAAATAAAGTATCGAAGGATTATCCAAATTTTTGTATTAAAAAAAAGTTAGTTAGTCAAGATGGCACCACAAAATATATTTTTCAGTTCGTAGACGGCGAAATAGTAGAAGGTGTCTTGATGAAATATCATTATGGCAACACACTTTGTGTTTCAACACAAGTAGGTTGTCGTATGGGTTGTTCCTTTTGTGCCTCTGGATTGAACGGTTTAAAGCGAAATTTGTCAGCGGGTGAAATTTTGCAACAGGTGTTATTAGTGAATGCTGACCAAAAACAAAATTCAAAACACCGAGCAGTGACTAATGTTGTGTTAATGGGAATGGGTGAGCCATTGGATAATTATGAAAATGTCGTAAAATTTTTAAAACTTTTGACCGCCAAAGATGGTTTGAATTTTAGTCAAAGAAATATAACCCTTTCCACCTGTGGCTTGGTTCCCAAAATCTACCAGCTTGCTGATGATGGTTTTTCTGTCACTTTAACCATATCGTTGCATGCACCTAACGATAAAAAAAGAGCTATGATTATGCCTGTCGCAAAGAGATATAAAATTGAAGATATTATAAATGCGTGTAAGTACTATTTTAATAAAACCGGCAGAAGATTTGCATTCGAATACACATTGGTTTCAGGGGAAAACGACAAAACAGAAGATGCTGATGAGCTTGCGAGCAAATTAAAGGGTCTACCGTGTTTAGTTAATTTAATACCGCTTAATTATGTGAAAGAAAGACAAAAAAAACCAAGTGACAAAAGTAAAATTGATGCTTTTTTGGAGAGATTAAAAAAGGCCGGGATAAATGCAACCAAAAGACGCACAATGGGAGCTGATATTGGTGGAGCTTGTGGGCAATTAAGACAACAAATCTTGGAGGAAGAAAAGTGAAAACAGGCATTATTACTAAAAAAAATGCGGATTTGTTTTTTATTGATGGCATCGGTTATGTTGCAAGAAAAAACCTAAAGACTGATGGCATTTATGTTGGAGATTTTGTTGAGTATGACGAAGAAAACAAAGTAATAGAAAAGATTTTGAAAAGAAAAAATTTGTTGGTTAGACCTCCTTTGGCGAATGTAGATAAAATGTTGATTGTCATCGCACCTGTTCCAAAACCAGATTTTGTACTCATTGATAAATTGATAATATATTGTGAGTTAAATAATATACGGCCTGTTTTAATTGTCAATAAAAAAGATTTGTTGAATAGTCATTTAAAAGATGAAATAGAAAAAATTTATTCAAAAATTATAGATATTTTTTATGTCTGCTCATTTGATAGAAGCGCATTAAACTTAAAAGAAATTGTCAAAGGGATTTGTGCTTTTGCTGGACAAAGCGCAGTAGGAAAGTCGTCTTTAATAAATTCTATTTTTCAGGAAAACAAAGAAAAAATAGGCGAGATTTCCAAACACATTGAAAGAGGAAAACAAACGACAAGATTGGTAAGTCTTTACAAACTCGGGGAGGATTCTTTTTTGGCAGATACATCTGGGTTTTCTAAACTTGATGAAAAACTTCTTAATTTGCAATCAGACGAACTCGCAGGATATTTTCCAGATTTTTTAGAATTTTTACCACACTGTGAATACAAAACTTGTCGACATATAAAGGAAAAAAATTGTGCTGTAAAACACGCTGTCGAAATTGGTAAAATTTCAAAACAACGCTATAATAGTTATATCAAGATTTTTGAAGCTTTAAAAGATTTTAGGAGAAATTATGAAAAGAAAAATTGATGTTTCGGTTTCAACCGACCCGCTCAAAGATTTGCAAAGCATTGTTGACTACGCAAAATTTATGCAAGACAAGGCTGATATGCTTCACTGTGACATTATGGACGGCGTTTTTGTTGAAAACCAAAAGTTTGATGAATTTATGGTTAAAAATATAAATGAGTCCAGCTTAATTATGCTTGATGTTCATTTAATGGTTGATGAACCAAAAAATATTGTTGAAAATTATATTAAAGCGGGAGCAAATATTTTAACTGTTCATTATGAAGCTTTTAAAAATAAAGCTGATGTTTTAGACACGCTTAAATATATTCGCTCAAACAGCTGCCTGGCGGGGATTAGTTTTAAACCAAACACAACAGTTAGCGAAATAGCTAATTATGTTTATAGTGCAGATGTCGTTCTTGTTATGGCAGTTGAGCCAGGAGCTAGTGGACAAAAACTACAAAAGAATGTGTATGAAAAAATAGCTCAACTGTCAAAATTTAGAGAAGCGAATAAACTAAACTTTAAAATTGAAGTCGATGGGGGCGTCAATGAACAAAATTGTAAACTTCTATCAGAGTTCGGAGCAGATATATTAGTGAGCGGGAATTATGTTTATTCGTCTTCTGATAAAGAATTGGCTATTAAAAAGTTAAAATGTTTAAAGTAAATCTAATTAAAGTTAAAAAATGACCACTTGTTTTGTGGTCTTTTTTATTAATAGTATTGGTCATATTTGTTGATTTTGCGTTTTCGCTGTAATAAAACGGTCACTAGTATTATTAAAGGAACCATAAACAACATAATTAAAAATGCTTCGGCTACAGTTTGCGATAGTAAGAGATAGCTCATTAATAATGAAACGAGCATTCTCCCGGTGTAATTCCCAACAAAAGTGACTTGTAATAAGGTTTGTCGTTTGGTTAAACCATTGCTATTCATTACAAAATCTTCTCTAACAAGATTAAATGGGTCTCTCGATGAATACAACAGCACAGTTCCTATAGACAATATTATTAAAGCAGTTGTTCCAGAAAGCAACATTCCACCAGTGCCTATCATTATGACGCCGATTACTGCTAAAGTAATGATAATGTAAATTGATTTAAATCGCAATTTTCTGTAAAGGAAACCAAAGCCGAATGAAGCCAAAGCTCTTATGAAATAAGTTATTGTAAAGACTATTGATATAGTAAGCGCTGAAATTTGAAGCTCTTGGAACGGCATTTTATTAACATCCATTAATCCACCAATGAAGCCATAAATTAACGTTGAAAATAGTAGTAACAACCAAGTAGTCTTGTATTTAAACAATTTGAAAAATTCAAATTTTTCGAGTTTAACTGTATGGGCAGGCAGATTATTTTGTTTTTTATAAATCTCTTTTTCATTTTTGATGAATATCGACATAATCAAGGCTATGAACATTATTATACAATTGGCAACCACTGGTGCATAAACCCATAATTCGTACATAAATCCTGCGCATAATGTTGATATGGTGTTAATCAAAGCCCACAAAAATTGGGTTATACTGCTGTACTTGGAATAGTCTTTGCTCATTCCATATATTTTTAAGTTGTCTTTTAATAATTTCGTTTCACTAGAATTGTTTAATGATTTTCCAATCATATAGACAACTTGTGAAAGAAAAATCGTCCAAGGACTAAATATAAGTAATACCGCAGCTAATAAATATAAGATTGTGCCTATACGAGAAGATGTGGCAGTACCAATTTTTCGTACGACTCGAATCATAGGTATGCAAAATATTATGTATGTCAGAGATGCGACAGTAAAAAGCAATGAAATCTGTGAAAAAGACATTAATTTTACTTCATTATAATAAATACTGTCAACTGCATATATAAAAAACCAATCGTACGCTAAAGCACGATATATACTAAAATATAAAATTTTTCTTTTGTTTTTCTTTAAATTTTCTTCCATAACAATTGCAAAATTAGTGTTTGCGTTTTTTAATTATTAATTAATTATATCAACAATTTTTATTATTTCAAAATATTTTAGAATACCATTTAATTTAATCTGCTTGAATTATCACATTTCCGCAGAGCACATCGAAATACGAGAATGTTTGCACTGTTTGGTTTACTCCTTTAATTTTTACAGTGAAAACACTCGGGTAAACATCTGCTATAGTTGCACTAACTATGTCAAACTTTTTTCTTCCACGATTTATGCTCATTTCTATTTCCGTGCCTTTCAAGTTTGCGATTTGTTCTTTTACACTTGAAAGTTTGCCTATGGGAGCTTTCATTCTTCACCTCTCTTTATTAAATTTTTGGCAAAAATATTTTTTCTAAACATTTGGAATACTTACGAAACTTGCTTAATAGAATACTAGCGTAAACAAATTTTAGGGGGAAATATAATGGCATTTGAATCTAATAATTTTAAGGTTGTCAAAAAGACAAGTTTACCTAAGGGTGAAATAAATCTCGATTTGACGGCGACTGCAGATGGCGATATTGCAAAAGTTTTTGCGGTTTCAATTTCGGCGATTGATAACAATCAAGAGGTAAGTCCAGGGAGCGTTTCATTTACCGGTCAGCTTGATGTTTGTATGATTTATGCTCTTGATTCAGGAGAGATTTCAAGTGCTTTTGTAAGTTTGCCATTTTCATCTAGGTTCGACAGCGAACAAATTTCTTCCGGCGAAAAGGCTCTTATAAAACTAAAAGTAGTCGACCATTCGATTGAGTCTGTTTCTGGAAATCAAGCAAAGATAAAAGTCATATTGGAGCAGTCGGGTGTGCTTGTGGAAACCGAAGAAGTCAATTCACTGTCTTCGCTTGATAATGATGTCTGCGTTAAAGAAGAAGAAATCAGCATTATTAGATTTTTAGGAAGTGCTAGTTCGCAAGTTTCTGAAACTCTCGAGCAATCCTATCGAGATAAGATTAAAAAAGTTTTAGGTAGTGAAGCTAACATTTTGGTTCGTAATATGGAAGCAGGTGCGAACTTCGTTTCCGTCAGTGGCGATTTGGTCGCAAAAGTTCTATTTGTTGATGCAGAAGACAGAATAGACACAGTGCAAATATTTGATTCGTTTAAACAGGAAGTTGAATTAGAAGGCGCCACTCGTGAATCAATGGTCGAGGCTTTTGCCAAACTTCGTCAGTCAGATGTGAATGTCGAAATTATTGATGATGAAAAGGGAAGCAAAATTTTAATAAATGTGCCATTTGATTTAACAGTTTTAGCTTATGAAGAGATTTCTGTTAAAACTATTGAAGACCTTTATAGTTTGACTCACGAAATGGAAGTTTCAACCGAAAGTTTTGATATGTCAAGGCTTCTGCCGGTTGAACTTATCGAAGGAAAAATTGATGGGACATTATCTTTAGATGAAAATCAGCCACGAGTTGACAAAATTTTATTCACTTTTGGAAGTTCTGCTGAAATAACAAATGCTACAGTGGAAAACGGAGAAATATCATTAGAAGGTATTGCAAAAACGAGTCTCATATATCTAAATGACGACTTGGGCTCAATAAATTCTGTAGAAATAGAAATACCATTTGTAATCACGGATAAGACAAAAGGTAACGGAGACAGCATAATTTCCGTTGATGCAATTTTAACAGATGTAGATGTTGTTGCAAAAAAAGGGAAAGAGCTTTTCTTTGATGGAAAAATTAAAGCCCTAGTTACTTTTAGTGACAATGTTGTTTCGGCTGTTATTTCTTCAGCAACAGTGAAGGAACCTCTTCAATCAAGAGATTATGCTATGCAGGTAATTTTTGCAAAAGCAGGCGATACTTTATGGGATATTGCAAAAGTTTCAAAAACAAGAGAAAGCGATATTGCAAAGCAAAATCCCGACTTAACATTCCCATTGCAAGACAATAGTGATGTTTTAGTATTTTATCAAAACGCAAAATAACAAAAAAAAATTCAAAAAAATTTAAAAAAATCAGCATTTATGTATATATTTTCGTCAAAACTCCTTTTAACAATTAAGAGGAGTTATTTTTTATGAAGTGGATTGTAGGTGGTATTTCTGTTTTTATTTTAGGATTATTGATCGCCTTATCACCTCTTTTTGCGAGTAATGTTGAAACTGACTACTTAAGAATTCATATCAGAGCTAATTCAAATTCGTCCGAAGACCAACGAGTTAAGTATATGGTAAAAGATGCTGTTGTCGAAGCCCTTATACCACTTTTAGCTGATGCGCAAACGAAAGAACAAGCTGTTGAAATCATAAACAACAATTTGAATTATATAAATGCAGTTGCCGACAATGTACTTGCTAGTGAAGGTTTTAATTATAAAGGACAAACAAGAATCGCTGTCGAGGATTTCCCAACGAGAGTTTATGACGATATCACTTTGCCAGAAGGAAAATACCAGGCTGTTATTTTAGACCTGGGTAGTGGAGAGGGAGATAATTGGTGGTGTCTGGTTTACCCCGCATTTTGTTTCACAAAAACTAATAATTCGACAAATTATGTTTATATTTCTAAAATTTGGGAAATAATAAATAGCGTAACTTGATTTTTGCTATTCGCAAAAGAAGGGAGGATATATGAAAAAAATTATTTCGCTAGTTATGGGGGCTTTAATGATAGCTTCGCCGTTTGCCGTCGCCACTCCAACATTGATGAGGGAACAACCCTCAATTAGCAGTTATGCTACAACTGTTTCAGAAAACAAAGCCATTCAACAAAAACTGAAGGAACTTGGATATTACACAGGAAGTGTCGACGGAATATATGGCCAAGGGACACGCACGGCAGTAATATCTTTTCAAAAAGCAAACGGACTAACAGCCGATGGTGTAGTAGGCCCAAAAACTGCTAAAGCCCTCGGGGTGACTTTAAATTCAGACCAAGTTGCACAGTCCGGAAGCGACCTTTATTTGTTGGCAAAATGCGTTTATTCAGAAGCCCGTGGAGAGCCTTACGAAGGGCAGGTTGCTGTTGCAGCAGTTGTTTTAAATCGTGTGGAAAGTCCACAATTCCCAAACACTATTGCAGAAGTAATTTATCAGCCGTGGGCATTTACTGCGGTACACGATGGTCAGATAAATTTGGAACCAAACAGCACTGCTTACAATGCAGCAAAAGATGCTATGAATGGTTGGGATCCTACATATGGTTGTTTGTACTACTATAATCCTTCAACCGCAACTAGCAGTTGGATTTTTTCAAGAACCACAGTTGTTACCATAGGTAAACACGTGTTTGCAATTTAAGGAGGAATTATGAGTAAAGATGCAGATATATTGGCTGAAAAACCTAAAAATTCAAAAAAATCTAAAAAAATAATTTTAGGACTATCTATTGCAACGAGTATTTTAGCTGTTTCGACCGTTGGATTGGGTATTGCCTTTGGTTTAAGTGAAACCAAAAGAATGGATTATAGCGTGCAACTAGAAAATGTATATCAAAAAAATATGTATGACCTTATTGAAAGTGTTAACAATGTTGAAACAAAATTAAGTAAAGTTTTAGCTTCAAACAGTCCTACATATCAAAAAAAGATGTTGAGTGAAATTGCGTCAAATACAGAGCTAGCTCAAAACGCAGTTTCCGGGTTGCCCATTTCACAAAACTCGCTAGCTGACAGCGTCCGTTTTATCAATCAACTTGGTGGTTATTCTCAAACGCTTGCGAATTCTTTGGCGCAAGGCAAAGCTTTAACGCAGAAAGATTTAACAACAATTTCAAAATTATATGATAGCGTTAAGGATATGAAGAAAAAGATTAATGAATTTTCAAAAAAAGTTCAGGCAAACTATTCTATTTTAGATCAAAGTTTTAATCTTGACGGCGATTTTAACAATTTTACTATCGAAATAAGCAAAATAAAAGGTGATGATGTCGATTATCCCGTAATGATTTATGATGGTCCATTTTCCGACTCAACTTTGGATAAAACGGTTAAGGGACTTTTTGGAGAAGAAAAGGATCGCTATCAATGTCAAGAAGAAATTAATCGCTGTTTTAAGAATGTTGCTTCAATCACTTATTCTGGTGAAATTAATTCAAGATTTAATACCTACGCTTTCAATGTTTTAAATACTGATTCTCAAAAGCTCTTTGTTCAAGTTTCAAAAATTGGCGGGCATATTTTAACTGTAAGTGGTCAGGGAAGCGAAAGTAAAGAGAAAAATATTAGCGAAAGCGATGCTCAAAAAATTGCAGTCGAATTTGCCAAAGAAAATGGAATTGAAAATCCACAAGTTGTGTGGAAAGACAGTTTAGAAAATTGTCTTTATCTTAATATTGCACCTACAAGTAACAACATAATTTTATATCCAGACTTGGTAAAAGTGAAAGTTGATTTGGGCAGTTCTACGGTTGTTGGCTACGATGCGACAAGTTATTTTATGAATCATACTTCCCGCACTCTTTCAGCACCAAAATTAGCACCGAATGCGTTTAAAGACAAACTTCCAACAGATGTAATATTAAAAAGTTCACAAGTTGTTTTGGCACCATTAGATTATAATCGTGAAGTGATTTGCTTTGAATATGAATGTGAAAAAAATGGAGCAACTTATTATTTCTATCTTAATGCAACCACAGGTGAGGAAGAAAATGTATTAAAGGTTGTAAGCACAGATGATGGGAGTAAACTTCTATAATTTCCTTATTATCAATCTTAAAGCAATTTTGCTAAACTTAATATAGTTAGACTGAAAAAATTTAACTAGTTTAAACAGTATGAAGTAAAGCAGTGGTAAACACTGCTTTATTTTATAGTTTAAACCTCCATAGTCGGTATTTTTTCTCTAAGGAATAAAAAAATCGCTATTGACAAACAGTTTTATATGGGGTATAATTCTTACGGAGGATTTATGAAAAAGCTTCTTGTTTATATTATGGTTGCAATTGTCGTTGTAACTTGTGGAATTGCAATTTATTATGTCGTTAGAAATGACGAAAGTATTTCGGCGATTGAAACCGAAGATAATGTTCTTTATATGAATGTAGGAGAAACTTTGCCTATTCCTTTGGAATATAAAAATCCTTCACCTCATACAGAATTCACTTATACTGTTTCAGCAGGATTTGAAGAAGATGTTTTAGTAGATTTAGATGACTGGACAATAACTGCTTATACGCCTGGAATTGTTTCGATTTCATTTACATCAAGCAATAAAAATTACGCAAAATTTGATGTTTCTTGTCATATTGGTAATGGTTCGATTGAAGCTCCGTGGTATATTAGAAACGCCGAAGACTTGTTTAATATTGGCAAGGGGGATTGGTTGCTTTCTGATAACTACCGAATTACTTCGGACATTTCTGTCGGAGGAGAAATGCTTCCAATCGGCGTTTCACAAGAGAGCGATGGGACATTTACCGTTAATGAATTTACAGGCTCGCTTTCGGGATATTTTCATACTATTAGCGATATTGATATAATCCAAGGCGAAAAAGAATTTTATCTCGGTGGTATTTTTGCAATTATAGGGGTTACTGGTAAAGTTGAAAACTTGACATTTGACAATATTACTGTTCAAGGCAATTTTAACTTCGCCGGAGTTGTAGCAGGCGTGAATTATGGGTTAATTGGCAAGTGCGATATAAAAAACAGTCGTGTCGAAAATTATCAACAGGCTTTCCCAGAATATAATTATTATCCATATACAGGGGGAATTTGCGGGTTAAATGAGAGACCAGCGGGGAGCAATAATTTTGCACAAATCAACATATGTTCATCTGATGTTTCAATAGTTTCGAAATGGGTTGCAGGTGGAGCTGTTGGTTATAACAATGGCGGAGTTATCTATAACTGTTTAATTAAAACCAAAAGTCTTAATCTTCAAGTGGAAGAAGGGCAGGAGTCAACCTATTCTTATTTTGGTGGAGTCGCAGGGATTTCTGATTGTCGAGTCGTTGATGGTCAAACTCACGATAGTTATGTAGTAAATTGTCTTGTATATATCAATAATGTTAAACAAACAAGTTCGCACATCGCCGGTGTTTTTGGAGCATATTATGGCATTAGCGAAGTTTATACGAGTGGCGGAGGAAATTATAATATGATTTTCTATGTTGCAGAAAGCAATGTAAAACCATATTATATTCACGCAGACGAGCAAGTTATTTCTGATGCTAATCCAGAGTCAGCTAAAAATTTTGTAAAACAGATTTCTAGCACCGAGGCTTTAACACAGTCGACTTATAATATACCTGATGGTCAGTGGGATTTCGAAAATATTTGGCTTATGGATAGCCAAGGTTATGGAATTTCGTTGAATTTGGCAAATGACCCTGAATATCAAACCTTCCCATCTAATGGAAAAACTTACGAAATTTCAACGGAAGACGAGTTGTTGGCAGCATTCGAGAATATGAGATTATTCCCATCTGTAAACACCGTATATAATATAAGCGAGTCTATCACTATTGATTTTAAAAATAAGCCAATGAATTCGATAGGAACTAAACAAGCTCCTTTTATGGGACAAATACTTGTTGAAGAAGGGAATTTTATTATACTTAAAAATATACTTATTTCTGACACAACTGAATTTGCAGGGCTATTTGGTTATACATCGGGGAATAATACCTATATCGAAAATATTATTGTACAAAATATTGTAATAGAAGATTCGACCGTTGCTGGTGCTTTGGTTGGATTTAATAATGGTGCGACTTTCAAAAATTGCCATATCAATGATTTTAATATTACAGCAAACAAATATATGGGTGGAATCGCTGGGTACAACAGCGGCAACATTATTGATTGTGGTGTTAATACTGCTTATAGCGTGCCATATGCTTTATATAGTTCACCTTCAGAAGATGACGAAATGCTCGATGCAACTGTTATGGTTGATGAACAAGGTGTTCCAACAAAATTGATTTATCGTGGGCAATTTTTTACAGATACGATTTATTTCCAAGATAAAAATGGGCAATTTATTGAAATCACTGTTGACAGCCTTTTCACTTACCCGGATGAAACTGTTCAAAACAGCGTTTTAGAGGCAAAAGAAGAATCTAGAATTTGGCCTATACCTACCACATTAACAGCAGAAGATAGTGACCTTAATGCCTCTTCAACTCCTAGCGATATTATGTATGTTGGTGGTTTAATCGGGAAGAACACCGGAACAATTGATGGATGCCGTACAAACAGAGTGTTCTATGTGTCCTGTGAAACAAATAAAATGCTATATGTCGGTGGCGCTACAGGTCTTAATTTGGGCAAAGTGGAAAATGTTTGGGTTGACTATTTTACCGTTTCAGCTTCAAGTTATACAGGGTCTGCTTATGCAGGAGGTGTAGTTGGTTATCAAGGTGGTGAATCAGCAAGTATAACTTACTCCGCAGTAGGTGGTGCAGGAAATAATATCAATTTTACCCAAAGTAACATATCTGTAGTTGCTGGTGGTATAGCAGGTGAGATTGCTTCAAAAACCAGCGTAAAATACTCCTCTGTTGGTACCTTAAATATAACCTCATATATTTCTGGAGGATTTGCGGGAATAATAAATGGTAGCGTTGAAGAAAGCTACATTACTAAAAACTTGAAAATGGATTCACATTATTCCGGCGGCTTTGCTTGTGTTCTTGTTGGAAATGTTAAAAACTGCACAAGCGCTGCACGAATTAGTGGTTCTGTAGTCCAAGCAGGAATGACTGTTTATTTAAGAAAAGGCTCTTCAATTGATTTGTGTTATATTGATGTTGCTTTCTTGCAATCAGATGAATCAAGCGCAAAAACTTTTGCCGAAACTTCTTCTCCTTTCAGGAGTAATAGTGATGAATTTGGTACTATAACAAATTGTTTGATAGTCGGTTCCCAAGACGCTTCCGTTGTCATTCCGGTAATTGAGATTCCTATCTTTTTACAATACGGCTCCATTAATAATACTATCGCCCCTTATGTTATGATTGGTTCTACAAAAGCTGAAATGCAATCATATTTCGTTTGGTGGTGGAGGGGAAACCTGTCCAAGCCAACCGATGCTGTCTTAACTAACACAGACGGCGTGTCAGGTGAGTCGACTGCACTGTTAAATTTTGATAAATCTGTTTGGCAAGTATTTTCAGATAAGCAATATTATGCGTTGCCAATGAAAGCTGTCGGAGTTATATCAAGTGCTGTGGACCAAACGGAAACACCTGATCAAAACACCGATACAGGAAATACGCAAACTCCTGACGACACCCAGCAAGGAGGAGAAATCCAAAACCCTGGGGATGCAACGGGTGATGGAGAAATTCAAAATCCTGGGGATGCAACGGGTGATGGAGAAATCCAAAATCCAGATGGACCGATAGAAGATGGGGGGAACCCAAATCCTGATGGGACAACAGAAGGAGATGAAAATACAAATCCTGATGAAGATTTAACACAAGATGGCGAAGAAGACGGACAACAATCTGACGATGAAGATAAAGATGAAAATATAACAGTCGTTGTTCCCGAAGTAAATTATTTTGGTATTTAATAAAAAAAAGCTCTTTTAAACAAAGAGCTTTTTTTAAGACATACAACAAAGTATGCAGGGTTTGATCGCCGTGCACAAAGCGAGTAAGAGAGTTAAATAATTTTATTGAGCGTTTTTTTGTTCTTGTTCGTAAGCGTCAAAAACTGCTTTTTTGATTATCTCTCTGGTGTCTGTATTGATTGGGTGAACTATATCTTTGTATTCGCCGTCAGGTGTTTTTCTGCTTGGCATAGATATGAAAAGACCGTCCTTACCGTCAATCACTTTGATGTCGTGAACAACAAAACAATCGTCAATGGTTATTGATGCGACAGCTTTGAGTTTTGCTTCATCTTTGCTTACTAGTCTTACTCTTACATCAGTGATTTTCAAGTGTGTATACCTTCCTTTTTTGAGATTAGTTGTTTATCGACTTGCTATTATTCTAGCAAAATTTTTAACAAAATCAAAATGTTTTAACCATAAAAGTAGCATTAAAAATTTAAAAAACATAAATATTGATGTGTTTTTCTTGTATAACAATGTTAAAATAAGCTTTTCGTTTTCTGGCAAAGGACCAATAAACATTTTTTTGCACGGTTGGGGACAGAACAAAGATGTTTTTAAAAATATTTCGCAACATCTTCCACGGGCAAAATGGCTTTTAATTGATTTGCCTCCTTTTGGAGCTAGTGGCGAGGTAGAAAATTGGACGCTTTTTTCTTATGCAAATATGGTCATATCATTATGTGAACATTTAAATATATCAAAAAGCAATATTTTTGGTCATTCTTTTGGCGGCAGAATAGCTATTTTAATTGCGAGTTTAAAACCAGAGCTAGTTAATAATCTCGTGTTAATATCTAGCGCTGGAATGAAACCAAGGCGCAGTGTAAAATACTATTTTAGTGTGGCTAAATATAAAGTCTTTAAAATATTAGGGTTAATTCCTGTTAATGCGGGTTCAAAAGACTACCAAAATTTGCCAGACAAATCAAAAAGTACATTCGTCAGCATTGTTAACACATTTTTAGAGGATTATTGTTTTAATATATCTGCGCCCACTTTAATTATTTTTGGAGAAAAAGATGAAGTAACTCCGATTTATATGGCTAGAAGACTTAACAGACTTATTAAAAATTCAAAACTTGAAATTATTTCATACGCCGGCCATTTTTGTTACGAAGAGCGTCCACAAAAGGTTGTTAAGATAATTAATAAATTTTTCAAGGAGAATAAATGCAATTAGCTTTTGCAATAGTTTTTACATTGTTTTTTTTGATTATTTCATATCCATATATAAAAAACTTACAACTTTGTGGGTATGACATTTCATTTGTTTTTAAACACAGTCTTTTCCTTCCTTACCGGTTTGGTGGGAAAAACAGATTGGTTTTTACAAAAAGGGTTGTAAGATTAATAATTTTATTTTCTCTACTATTAGCTACGGTCAATTTGCTTATTTTTCTTTTAATACAAATCTTTTGGATACCTTTAATATGTATGCTTATTGAATTTTTGTTTTTGCAATATATTTTATTGTTTTGCGCTTTAATTTTGATTCCGTTTGAGCAGTTGATAAAAAAAGTTTATATTAATCGTGCAATTAAAATACTCAACAATTTTAATGGAATTAAAATAGCTATTACCGGAAGCTTTGGGAAAAGCTCGACAAAAAATTTTTTAACCGAAATATTAAAAAGTAAGTATCAGGTGTGCAGTTCTCCAAAAAACTTTAACACACCTATGGGGCTGTGTAAGACCGCAATAGAATATTTAAGCAAAGACGATGAAATTTTGATCGTGGAAATGGGGGCTAGAAGAAATGGCGACATAGCAGAATTAATGAATATGCTTAAACCGACTTATGGAATTTTAACGGCAATAGGAGAACAGCATCTTGAAACATTTGAGTGCTTGGAAAATGTTAAAAAAACAAAGTTCGAATTATGTGAAAATATGCGCAATGGTGGAATTGTCGTGTTTGATTGTTCCAACGAAAATACAAAGGAATTATTTGACAAATATAGGGGCGAAAAAAGAATGTGCGGTTGTGACGGAGGGTTCGCTTTTATTGACAATCTATCCGTTACGGCGAAAGGAAGTTGTTTTATTTTGCATTTGGGTAAAAGGCAAGTTAAAGTCAACACTAAAATTGTGGGACGATTATTGCTTTGTGATATTCTTGTTGCATCGGCTATGGCATATATTTTAGGTGTTGATGAAAAAACTATCGCTAAAGTAATAGCAAATTTACAACCATATCCCCATAGACTACAAATGATTGAGACTCCTATTTGCACCATTGTTGACGATTCGTATAATTCCAATTTTCTTGGAGCACAACAAGCTGTTGAAGTTGTAAATCTTTTTACAGGAATAAAAATTATAATTACACCTGGTTTTGTAGAACAAGGAGCGCGTCAGTATGAATTAAATTATAAATTTGGAAAAATGATTGCCTGCACATTTGACCACTTGATAATTATGAACCAAACAAATTTAACTGCATTAAGTAGGGGAGCAAAAATTGCAGGTATGAAAGAAAGCCAAATCCATTATGCTAAAACACGGAAAGAGCAAAACGAAATATTGCAAAATTTACAAAAGAAAGGTAGTGTTGTTTTATTCGAAAACGATTTGCCAGATAATTTTGTTTAAGGAGAAAAAATGGAAAAATTAGCTGTTATTTTCGGTGGAAAAAGTGTAGAACGAGATATATCAATTATCACAGGCTTACAGGTTATAAGAAGCATCAAAGATGATTTTGATGTTTTGCCCATTTTCATAGATGAATCTGGGAATTGGGCGACTTGTGAAAATAGTTTAGACATAAAAATATATAGAGATTTTTTTGCGTTGGCGAAAAAACCTAAAAAGGTTTTTGTCGATTTTGGAAAAAATCAATTTAAAATAAATGCTTTTTTTAAAAATATCTCATTTAGGCCTGACGCTGTCATTGTGTGTATGCACGGAGCAAACGGCGAAGACGGGGCAATAGCTGGCGTATTGCAAATGGCACAGATGGCGTACACCTGCCCAAATCTTATGTCTTGCGCAGTTTGTTATGACAAAGATATAACGAAATGTATATTAAAAAATTTTAATTTACCTGTTGTCGAAAGTTTGACTTATCAAAGCAATGAAATCGATGAAGAAAGCATCTTAAAAAAAATAGGCTTTCCTTTGATTGTAAAACCCGCACGACTAGGAAGCAGTGTTGGAGTGGCAGTTTGTAAAACAAAAGACGAATTAATTGAGGCTGTAAAAATAGCAAAAGCTTATGACAATAAAATAGTTTTTGAAAAATTTCTTGAAGATTGTCGTGAATTTAACTGTGCTGTTTTATCTAATGGTGAAGAATATGTGTGTTCAAATCCTTTTGAAGTAAAAAGTCAAAAATTTTATACCTTCGATCAAAAATATCTGACAACCAAACCTTTGTCTAGTCCGGTGTCTTCTATAGCTTTGTCAAAAAAAATTAAATTATTGGCAGAAAAAGTCGCCAAAGTTTTGGATTGTGAGGGAGTTGTAAGAGTTGATTTCCTAATGCAAAACGACAATTTGTATGTTTGTGAAGTTAATTCTATTCCAGGTTCGCTTTCAGGTTATCTATTTGGGAGCTTAAAAGAGGTGATTTTTGAATTAATAGAAATCGCCAAAAGCAGATTGAAAAAACAAAAAAATTATATTTACTCTTTTTCTTCGAAAGCGTTAGATGTGTTCGCTCAAGAAATAAACACGAATAAATATACAAAAAAGTGAATAAGTTTTCATATTAAAAAGGAGGCTTTATGGTAGTTGCCGATATAGATTCAAAGTTGCCAAAAAAAATTCTTAATGAAAAAGTAGACAATGTCGTTGTAAGATTAAGTGAAGTTAAACCTGGTGAAGTGTTTATTATTTTGAAAAACGAAAATGGTAAGGATTTGGCTTTGGGAGCGCTGGAAAAAGGGGCTAAATTTGTTTTAGCACCAAAAAATTACAAAGTTAAAAACTGTTACAAAGTTACTGACCCGAGACGAATTTGGACTCTTTTTGAAAAAAAATTACACAATGATGCAGTAAAAAAATTAAAAGTTATTGGTATTACAGGTACAAACGGCAAAACTACAACAAGTTTTATTATTTACAATATTTTAAAAGAGGCCAAAAAAAGAGTTGCAGTTATTGGTACTTTGGGATGTTTTTTTGACGACAAAAAAATTGAAACAGGTTTTACTACGCCGGATCCAGACATTTTACATTCATTGTTCGAAACATTGCTTGTTCATAACATCGAATATGTTGTTATGGAAGTTTCCGCACACGCTCTGGCATTATCTAAAGTTGCCGGCATAGAATTTGAGACTGCTGTGTTGACAAATATTACGCAAGATCATCTTGATTTTTTTAAAAATATGAAAATTTATGCAAAGACGAAGCTTAATATTTTCAAGCAGTCTAAAAAAGCAGTTATCTTTGACGGATTAAAAAATTTAAAATTTTTGAAAAAGATCAACATTCCGACAAAATATTATGGATTTGATGAAAGCTGTGATGTTTATGGTTACATTAAAAAGATGACGCTTTATCAATCGGTTTTTGACTGTTTTTTTGAAAACAACAATTTTCAATGTAATTCTACTCTAGTTGGTGAATACAATATTTTGAATTGCCTCGCTGGAATTTCTGTTGCGTTAAATGAAAATATCTCAATATTTAAAATAAAAAAAGCTTTACAAAATATGGAAGCAGTTGAGGGGCGATGCAATTTAAAATTTTCTGCTAATAAGCAAATTATTGTGGATTTTGCACATACTCCAGATGGAATGGAAAAACTGTTAGAAGCTGTACGCCCATTAATAAGTGGAAAAATAATTACTGTTTTCGGCTGTGGAGGGAATAGAGATAGAAAAAAACGAGCAATAATGGGAAATATTGCCTCTAAATTAAGTGACCGTCTTGTATTAACCAGCGATAATCCAAGATTCGAAGAACCTATGTCTATTATTTTAGATATAGTCGAGGGCGTGGATAAAAATATTCCATTTTGCATTGAGCCGAATCGTGAAAAGGCTATAAATTTGGCAATTATGCAAGCCCAAGCAAACGATGTGGTTGTCATTGCTGGGAAGGGAGGAGAAACTTATCAAGACATAGCAGGAGTTAAAGTCCCATATAACGATTTCGAAGTTGTAGACAAAATTTTAAATAAAATCACTTAAAAAGGAGAAAATGTATGTCTTTAACACAAAAAATTGTTCTAATATTTATTTTAGCTGTTTTAATTGGACTAGCTGTCGCTCCATTAGTTGTTCATATATGTCGCAAACATAAGCTAGGACAAACCGTTTTGCATTATGTCGAAAAACATTCTACAAAGTCAGGTACGCCAACTATGGGAGGGATAATATTTATCTTTGCTGGACTGCTTGCTAGCGCTTGCTTTTTGTGGCGAGATAGTTTTCTTGCGTGGACAAGCCTGCTAGTTATGTTCGCTTTTGGTTTACTAGGATTTTTAGATGATTACATTAAAATACACTTTCACCAAAATGAAGGATTAAAACCTTATCAAAAAATCATAGGGCAAACTGCTATCGCCCTAATCATTGCTTTTTTGATTTATTATGAAGTTGGAACATCACTCAACTTTTTCGGCCTTGTTATTGATTTAAAGTGGGGGATTATTCCATTCGCCGTTTTAGTTTTTCTCGCTACCGTTAACAGCGTTAACTTAACTGATGGACTTGATGGGCTTGCCGGGGGAGTGAGTTTTGTGTACTTGCTGTTTTTTGGCGCCATTACTGTTTTGATCGGCTCACAGGGAATGGATATGTTGGCACTCGCAATTTTCGCTGTCGCCGGAGGAGTTTTGAGTTTTCTTGCTTTTAATTCTTTCCCAGCAAAAATTTTTATGGGAGATACGGGCTCATTGGCGCTAGGTGGTTTTATAGCTTGTGTAGGTCTGTTTTCTGGAAATATTTTATATTTGCCAATTATGGGGCTAATGTTCGTTCTATCAGCTTTGAGTGATATAATACAAGTTTTACATTTTAAGCGAACACGCAAAAGAGTTTTTTTAATGGCTCCGCTCCATCATCATTTTGAAAAAAAGGGGGTGCATGAAAACCGCATTGTCACAATATATATAATTGTGACAGTTTTGCTTTGTGCCGGCTGTCTTTGGCTAGAACTATTGTTTTAGCAAAGAGGTTTTTATGAAAAGTTTAAAAGGTAAAAAGGTTCTTGTTTATGGTATGGGTAGAAGTGGTCAAGCAGCAAGCAAACTTCTTCACAGTTTAGGTGCTTGTGTGAGCATTTATGAAGATGAAAAAAATGAGAGAGGACTTTTTTGCTTTGATGAGCAACCGTTGTTACATTACTATGATTTTGTTGTGGTCAGCCCTGGAATTTGTGTTCGCGGCAATCAAATTCTTTCAACCCTTGCTGCTAAAAAAATCCCTATTGTTAGTGAATTAGATTTGGGCAGTAGATATTGTAAGGGAAAGATTATTGCAATTACGGGTACAAATGGGAAAACTACAACTTGCAGTCTTCTGGGGGAAATGTTTAAGCAAGCCGGTAAAGAGGTTTTTGTTTGTGGGAATATCGGCTTGCCAATTAGTGCGGTGGCTTTAAAAACAACAAAAAATTCACATATAGTTTGTGAAGTTTCTAATTTTCAGCTAGAAACCTCCACATCTTTTTCGCCGGCTGTTGCTTGTTTGCTCAATTTACAAGAAGACCATCTAGACAGGCACGGTAGTTTTATTGAATACCTACGAATTAAAAACAAAATTTTTCAAAATTATAAAAAATTACAGATGGCTGTTGTCAATCTTGATGACCCAATAGTAATGAAACAAAATTTACCAAAAAAATTACAATTTTTTTCATTAAATCCTTTAAAAAAGGGCGCATGCGTAAAAAATAGTTGTATTTATTATGGCAAACACAGAATAATATCACTAGAACAAATTCCTCTGCTTGGCGAAAAAAATTATCAAAATGTTATGGCAGCCGTAGCTATTGCATCCCTGTTTAAAATTAAACCAAAGACCATTGGCCACACCATTTCAACTTTTATGCCCGCACCTCACAGATTGAGCTATCTAGGAGAAAAAAATGGTGTTAAATTTGTCGATGATTCCAAAGCAACAAATATCGCCTGTGTGCAAATGGCGATTGAAAGCATTAATTCAAAAAATTTATTGCTATTATTAGGTGGGCAAAATAAAAATTTGAATTTTGAAAAGCTTTTTTTTGAAAAACCGTTAATAAAAAAATGTTATTGTTTCGGTGAGGCAGGACCAGAGATTTGCGAAATAGCCCATAAGTTTGGCTATTGCGCAGATTCTTTTAGCAATATGAAAGATGCCGTTTTATGTTCAAAATCAGAGGCTCAAAAGGGTGATTTGGTTTTATTGTCTCCGGGTTGTGCAAGCTTTGATGAGTTTTCTTCGTATGCAGTCAGGGGCCAAATTTTTATGGAGTTAGTTAATGAAAATTAATTTTTACACAGTTGTTGTCGTTTTAATCGTTTTTGGTTTATCGGCATTTGGCTGTTTAATGGTTTTTTCAGCTAGTTCCTATTCGGCTTTATATCATTATGGGAACAGCGCTTTTTTCTTATACAAGCAGATTTTTGGAGTTGTGCTAGGTACAGCACTGATGTTTAGCTTGTCTTTTTTCGATTATCATAAATTTAAAAAACTAAAATGGTGGCTCGTTATAATTGCGGGCGTTCTTTTAGTTTTAGTTTTCATACCAGGAATTGGAACGGCGAGTTATGGGGCGAACAGGTGGATTTCAATTTTTGGAATATCGCTTCAGCCTTCCGAATTGGCTAAATTCGCATTAGTTATTTTTTGTAGCGTTTATCTTTCTGAAAATCACAATAAAATTAAAACTTTTAAAGGACTTTTACCTATCCTAGCAATAGCAGGGATATTCTGTTTTTTGGTTATATTAGAGCCAAGTATGTCTGTCACTATGTGTTTAGCTTTTACGACTCTGTTTATGTTAATTGTTGGCGGTATAACAAAAAAACACGCTTTTATTTTATCTGTTCCTGCCGCCGCATCAGTACCATTGCTTATTGCTATTGAGCCATACCGTTTAAAACGCCTGTTCGCTTTCATAAATCCTTGGGCATCACCGCAGGGCGAAGGATTTCAACTTATTCAATCGTTGTATGG
>CALWII010000051.1 GCA_944380695.1 uncultured Clostridia bacterium
AATTAATCTTTCTGTTTCAATTTTATATTTCATAGAGCCCCCTTAACAAATTTATTATAGCGTATAATATAAAAGATATATAAAAATTTTTTAAGTTTTATTTTTTAGTTAAAATTTTAAAAATTAAGATTTTTCTATAAAATTTCATTGGTAAAATGTTTATAAATGTTTAAACTTTATAAAATATTTAAGTAAAAGGGAATTTAAAAATAAAACAGAGAAATCAAACCCAAAGGGTTCGGATTGCTCACAACTGGCGGAGGACACAGGATTCGAACCTGCGGATGCTCTCACATCAACGGTTTTCAAGACCGCCGCTTTAAACCACTCAGCCAATCCTCCATAGCAAAATCATTATACTATATCATTTTTGAAAAATCAAGTAAAAATTAAACAAAGCGTGCATTTTTTTTGTTAGAAAACAAAATAAGATGGGTAAAAAAATAAATAGCTTAAACTATTTTGCCACAAAATAAAAAAGCTTCCTTTACGGAAGCTTTTTATTAACCTATAACGAGTGGAACAACTATGCCCGCAATCACAATCAAAAGGCAAACGATGTATAATACCTTCCAAACAGCAGGTTTTGGTCTAACATATCGCCAAGCTAAAATTGAAACGATTATAATCATAATCGCTGCAGCTATTCCTTGTAGAGCCGAAACAGCAACAGATGAAACACCACAAGCAGAAAGGATAAGTGCAACAGCATATAGTATCGTAGCTGCAACTATTACCCAAAATGAAATTTTGTTTAATCCCCACATTCCGCTTGAACTTGATGATGATTTTTTTGTTTGTTTAGCCATAATGTCCTCCTTTTATTTTAAGATTACTCTTTTAACAAAATTATGTCAAATAAAATGGTATTATTTTATTAAAAAATTATAAAAAATTTAAAAAAATATGTTTTTTTTTAAAATTGAATTATTTTTTTAATTATTTTTTTAAAATAGTTGTTAAAATATAAATAAACTTAAATACATTATTTTTTTAAAACGAATTTTTTTAATAAAAATACTAACAATATTCTATATGAAAAAAATATTATTTTTGATATTGTCAGCCATTTTTGTGTTTAGTGGATTTTTAAATATACCGAACAATGTCGTGTTAGCACAAGATTGCCAACGAGATGTGCTTATTTTAATGTATCATTCGGTTTTAAAATCAAAAAAAGGAGATTATATTATTTCGCCTGACGATTTAAAATCTGATTTATTATGGCTTAAAAATCACGGGTACGAAAGTATATTTGTTTCAGAAATTATAGATTATTGTGAAGGGAAGGGAGACTTGCCCGAAAAATCGGTCGCTATAACATTTGATGATGGGCATTATAATAATTTCTATTATGCAAAACCTATTTTTGAAGTGATGAATTTTAAAGCTACGATAAATATTGTTGGCGCATATACAGAATACAGCACTAATAGTGGAGATATTGACAATCCCAACTATTCTCATCTTACTTGGAATGAAATAAAAGAGTTGCAACAAAACGAGCACTTTGAAATAGGCAATCATACCTATAATATGCATAGTTTAAAACCTCGATATGGAATTGCGAAGACCCAAGGCGAAAACTCGGAGTTGTATAGGAAACATTTGTGTGAAGATGTTGGCAGGTTGGAGAAATGCTTTCAAGATAAGTGTGGATTTACAACAAATATATTTGCATACCCATTCGGTAAATATTCGAACGAAAGTTATGAGATATTGTCTTCGCTTGGCTTTAAAGCTTTTTTAACTTGTAATGAAGGTATAAATCACTTAATTAAGGGAGAAAATGCTAAATTAAAGGAATTAAAAAGATATAATCGTTCGGGCTTGTTCACGACCGAAGCTTTTTTTAAAAAAATAAAGATCAGTTAAAATTTTAAGTTATTTTAAAAAATAGTTTTATTTTGTCTCCAAAAAATGATATAATATATGATGTAAACAAATGGAGGCACAATGAAAAAAAGAAAAATTTTTATGGCTTGCGGAATGAATATGCCTAAAGATGAAAAATTAATAGAAGAGTTAAAACTAATTGCAAAACACGTGGCAGAAACGGGATGGACTATTGCTCAAGGCGGTAACTATACGGGGATAATGGGGTTAATGGTCGATGAGTTCGCAAAATATTCTAATGATATATATATGATTATGCCGAAAAAGTTTCGCAAGGACTTGCCAAAACTTACCTTTAAAGAATTGATGCTGGTTGAAGATGAGGCGTCTAGATTGGTTAACATTGTAAAAAAATGTGAAGTTATTGTGATATTGCCGGGAGGGTCGGGGACGATCGAAGAATTTATGTATTTAATTGAGACAAAGAAATACTTCGAACACGAAAGAGAGATTATTGTGTTTAATTATGAAGGATATTACAACGATCTTTTTACACAATTCAAAAAATGTGTTGATTTTGGATTGTTGGCAGAGGGGGCTTTAAAATTTAAGGTTGCAGAAACCTCAAAAGAGTTATGTAAACTTATAGATTTAGCAAAATAATAATATTAAAAAAAGAATAAAATATTTTGATAAGATAAATTTTTAAAAATGTTTATATATTTTAAAAAAAATAAAAAAATGTTTAATTATGCAATAATCTATTAATAAAAAATATTATGTATTATTTTTTTTATTAATCCAATAATTAAATCTTCTTAAATACACTTAAAAATATTTTAATTATTTTTCTTAATTATTTTTCAGTTTGTTAACATCGAAAATTAATTAATGTATTAATTTATTACAAATTAGACAGTTAATCTTAATTAAAATTATTTTTTAAAATGCGGTTGTATTTATAAAAAATTTTAAAATAAACTGTTTTTAATTGATGTAAAATCATAATTATTTTCTTTTAAAATTAAATAAAAACTTGTAAAATATTATTTTTACAAGTTTTTTTTGCTTTTTTCATTAAAATTTAGTCAATTTTAATGATATCTCTATAATTAATGCCTATAGATTTTTTCATTCTTTTTAAAGTTTCGTTTGCGACTTTGTTTGCCGTGTCAGAACCATTAAATAATATTTTGTAAACTTGCTGAATGTTTTGTTCTAGCGTTTTTCGTTTTTCGCGAATGGGTTGTAAAATTTCTTGTATAATGTTGTTCAAGAAAATCTTTATTTTAACATCGCCCAATCCACCTTTTTTATAGTGAGATTTTAATTGATCGAGATTTTCATATTCAGGTAGATATTTTTTAAATGAATCTGGTTGAACAAAGGCGTTTAAATACTCAAATACGACATTTCCTTCTATTTTACCGGGATCAGATATCTTAATATGGTTAGGGTCGGTGTACATATTCATAATTTTTTGTTTAATGGTATCAGAGGAATCGCTTAAATTTATACAATTTCCTAGAGATTTGCTCATTTTCCCTTTTCCATCTGTTCCGACTAATCTTGCTTGAGATTTTTCATTTGGCACAATGGCATCTGGCAAGATAAAAGTGTTGCCATACAAGTTATTAAATGATTTTGCGATTTCTCGTGCTTGCTCCAACATCGGTTTTTGGTCTTCGCCTGCGGGAACAAGATTGGTGTCAAATGCTAATATGTCAGCTGTTTGGCTTACAGGATAAGTTAAAAATCCCATTGGTAAACTTTCTTCGAACCCACGAAGTTTTATCTCTTCTTTTACCGTAGGATTTCTTTTTAAACGGGACAAAGTTACAAGATTCATAAAATAAAAAGTCATCTCTGTCAGCGCAGGGATTTCAGATTGGATAAAAACGCAAGTTTTTTCAGGATCGACGCCACAAGCTAACAGGTCTAAAGCGACTTCAATAATGTTATCTTTAACCTTTTGTACATTTCCTGCGTTATCTGTTAGAGATTGTGAGTCAGCAATCATTAAATAAAACTTGTCGTAATTACCGGCGTTTTGTATGTCGACCACTTGTTTTACTGCTCCAATATAGTGCCCAATATGAAGTTTTCCTGTTGGTCTAATCCCGGTCAAAATTATGTTTTTCATAAATTTCCTCACTAGAAATATTTTACTTGACGAGGTCTAAAAAGTCAATTATTTTTAAAAAAAATTAAAAAAAATTAAAAAAAATTAAGAAAAATTAAAAAAAATTATAAAATTAATAAAAGAATGTTTATTTTATAAAAAAAATTATATTTTACAAAAAAAGATAAAATTTTTTAGCTTTTTTTAAAAGACAAAAAAATAGAAGAATTTTTTTTCTCATAAAAGCATAATTTTTCTAATTTTAAAAAAATTGTTAAAATTGGTCGAAATATTTGGTTATTTTTTTTGTGTTGTGCTATACTCTATTTGTAAGTTAATCTCTTATAGAGATTGCAAGGAGATGAATATGATTAAAACAAAAAAAATAGGCAGTTTAATTTTTGCGATATTGTTTGCCACCTTAACATTTGGTGCTGGCATTTTTCTGCCAAGTATTTTTAAGAATTTATCAACTCAAAGTTCATCACAGAGTAGCGTTAGTGCAGAGGCTGATTTTAAAAAACCAATTTCAACTTCTGGTTTGACGGCAACCTCTATTAAGGGTTACACATTTTACCAAATCAGTTCAGCTTCTGAATTGGCAGGCGTTGCCTATGCCGTAAATCAAGGCGTGCAAGATTGGGCATCGGCAAACTACATACTAACAGCAGATATCGACCTTAAAGGAGCCGGTTGGACTCCTATAGGAACAGCTGCCAATCCTTTTACAGGAAGGTTTAACGGTAATGGCCACACTATTTCTGGTATGTTTTCAGTAGAAGGCGTTTCGTACGATGAATATGTCGGGCTGTTTGGTTATGTCGGCAAAACAGGTTCAACAAAAGCGGCAATCTATGACTTGGTGATCGGCAGTCTTTCTTTTACTCCGAGTGTTAACGATGTTAAAAATGCGGGCAGATTAGCCGGGCATATAGAAAATGCAGTTTTAGCCGATATTTATGACTGGGGCTTTGTTACTATCCCAGCATCATTAAAATTTATGACAATTGGTACGATTGGGTCGGATGTCACTTTATTCGGTGGTGACTCTTTTGTTATGAATGGGGTCCTCAAAACACCAGGCACTTACACTGATTTAGGGCTTGGTATACAATTTGGATATTCCAGTATAAGTAGTTTTAGTCTTTCAGGGTCAAGTCTTTATGTTGTTGATGATGAGATTGGACAGTATCAATTGGGGGATGAAGTTTTAAATGGTGGAATAAGAATTTTGCATAGCGGCTCAACAATCATTAATGCAGAAGAGCAAGGAATTATTTCCAATAATTATATTTCTGATTTGCCAAAAGTTATAGGTGAAGATGAAACAATCGCTGAAAACGATGTCGTGCTTGTGCCGTCATCAACAGGAAAGAAACCAACAGGGTTTTATACTACAAGTACTACCGGTGGGTCAAAGATTTCTACGGTGACGAATTATTTGACTAGCTACCCGAGTAAAAATGGGCCATTGTATGCAAGATGGAAAGATTTGACTTATAATGCAACCGTAAACTTGGGTTATGGTGACAATCAACCTGTTAACATTCAAATACCTTTTTATGAAAGTTGGGATGCTGTTATTGACAAACTTACTGAACCAGGTGAAGGCTATATTCTTTCCGCTATAATTGGTGCTGATACTCAACAGTATGCAGGAGAAGAGTACTACTCGACAAACATCACTTGGAATAATGAATTTACTATTCCAACAATAAATGAAAGCTATCCTAAAGGGGATAAGGTTGTTCATTGGTCAGATACGAATGTGAGTTTGCAAGCTCAATGGCAACAAACTCGTGTGAATTCTGTCTTTAAGCTTGATAATAATGATGATGACAAGGTGACTTTTACAGGAGATGATGTTGC
This sequence comes from uncultured Clostridia bacterium, assembly GCA_944380695.1. Taxonomy (GTDB): domain Bacteria; phylum Bacillota; class Clostridia; order Christensenellales; family UBA1242; genus Caccovivens. Next base: position 5,828 of record CALWII010000051.1, read on the forward strand.
TGTAATTTCTATAGACGCTGTTTATAAAACAACAAGTGGTTCGACATCAGTTGGTGTTGCATTGTCGGGAAGAGGGGAACAAGAACCAGGAGTTTACGATCTTGTTTCTGCTGCTGGCACAGGCATTGAGTTTATTATCAAGTTGAAATCTGGATTTTCGGTTGCTAACGCAGATATATTACGTGGTGGTAGCAATTATGACGAAACTATAAAGCCGACAATTACATATTTATTAAAGGACAAAACAGAAAACACCTATTCGGTAATAATTGGAGGAAGTGGAATTATCAGTAGTAATGCTGAAATCACAGTAACTGTCCAAAGAGCTGAAATGTCAATTGGTGTAAAAGAATTAAATTCAACAGGCGTTTCAAGTTTTGACATAGAGGAAGAAAATGAAAACTATACCAGCTTTGATGCGGAGAGTAAAACAGTTACAACTAGAATTGGTGAAAGCTTTACTTTGCGCATTAATTGGAAACCAGGATACGAATACAATAGCTACAATTTGCCAGATGGATTGAAATATGTTGGTATTTCTGACGCTAGCGATTCGGCAGGGCCATATACAGAAATTTCCGTATCAGTCACAAGGGTTGTTGCTGAAAATCAATTCATTACTGTCGAAGCAAAAGCTATGAATTTTTACATTAAGGCAGAGGTAGTCTATGAACAATATTTGTCAGAACTCCCAGGTTATATTAATGTAACAAACGGCGAAGAGGGAGGCCAAACTCAAACCGGAGAGACTTGGACATTAACATTGCCAGATGACAAGAAAACTATTTCGATTACAACGAAAAATAATGATTATTATATTGTTGATAAAATTGAAATTCTGTCCCCAAATAGTAAAATTCCTGAACCTATGAGCGAAGTCGATGGGACAGGAGATAATGGTGTTACAGAATGGAAATACGTTGTCGATAATGAGATAGGTGGTGGAGAGACTTATACAATCAAAGTTTATTGGAAACACGCAACATATTCTGTGAATTTTAAAGGAATGTATCGTGAGAATAATTCGTTCACAGATATAAGGGGCGTTGATGGACAAGCTATTGCAGACACCGACTCCGTTATTACTTTTAAATTGTCAAACGACCAATCGGAACAGATATCTTCTTATGAACCTGGGCAAAACATAGTTTTGAGTTACAACATAATTAGCGAATACTACGAATTTGTTGATTGGTATTATTCAAATGGTAATGTTGTTGTATTTGAAGAATCGGGTAGTAAACAACTTGTTGCATCTGCTTCAAACCTTAACATTTACGGTGTGGTAAAAGGTAAACCAGCAACTGTAACATTAAACAGTCCTATTACTTACTACGAATATAATGACAAGATTTATTCGAAGTCAGATTTGGGTAGAGTCACATCAGACGGCGGGACTCCATCTGTTGAGTTTGTGTTCTCAAACACTTTTTCTGGTGAATTTACCATTCAAACCAAACCAGGTTATACTGTTTCAAAAATTTTGATAGGACCAAGTACTGCGACTATAACTAAAAGTGGAGATAATTACGAAGCAAACGGTTATTATGAATTTTCGGATATTAGCAAATTAGACTATTCTGGGCTTTTATCCAATTCTGATTTTGTAAATGAAAACATTTATAATTTGTTTAATGGCTCGGATGGCTCGGAAAGTGGCTGGCAAATCCTTGTATTGGTAAAACCACTTTCAGCATCTGTTTTATTTGATGCAGGCGATGGCGAGGGAGCATTTGACGATTTGATATATTCTTATGCCGAAAAGCTCGATTTAACCAAGGCGATGACTTTCTTCTCAAAAGTAGGCTATAATGCTACCGGTTGGGAAGTTGCTTACAGTTACACAGTCGCAGGAAATCCTTACGAAACAACCGTTTCTTTTAAAGTTCAAGACCAGACATTGATTGATAATTTGATAGATTTTTCAACGCTGTCATATAACACAAATCTTTTAAACCTTCTTAATAACAATGGTCAAATAACTTTGACAAGACTCTATAATACGCCAAAAGAATTTGTCATAAAGCTTGATGCCAATAATGGTCAAATTGAAGGTGAAACTTCTGTTGCAGTAGAGTATGATACAGAGATAGGGGAACTTCCTGTTCCAACAAGGACCGGCTATACCTTTACCGGTTGGAAAATAAATGAGTCGCCAATTACCAGCCAAACTGTATGGAACGATGAGAACATACCAGGTGCGAGCCAAAGCGCAGGAGAAAATGCTTTGACCGCTGTTGCGCAGTGGCAAGCAAATCAATATTATGTGAGAATTTACTTTAACGGCGGAGTGCGAGTTAGTGGAACAGACCTTGGAGATATGACTGTAGAAAATAGCATCGCAACAGAAATCGACGATGAAAAAGGATTTATAACAATTTCAATGCCATACGATACATCGTTTGACATTATAAAAACAGAAATGCAACAACTCTCTAGGCCAGGCTTTGTTTTTGATAACTTGGCTTGGATTGATATTAATTCAAGTGGAAATGACACGACTTATAGCTTAAGAAAGCTGTTGTCGAGTGGGGATGTGTTAAGTATTGAAGATTTGGTATATTATGATGGCCAACAAGATGTTCAATACGATTTAAAAGAAAATTCTCAATCTACGCCATTAAACATATTTGTAAAATGGAATTTCGATAGCAATGCTGTCTCAGCAGAACTTAAGAACACAGATGTTTTTGAATCGACATATAACGCATCTAATCAATTACTTACATTTGACAAAGAGCTAGCGATCAATTACCTATTTAATGATAGTTCTGCAGGAATTGAGATAACTGAATTCTCTGTTCAATATTCTGATAGCCAAAGTGGAACATTGTCAGCGCCTTCTGCAAATGTTTTGTTTACTCAAGAAGGGCTTACTGTTAAAAATGTGGCTGACAGTGGCTACTATGCATTTTCTTTAACATTTGTTGATTCGGTTTCTATTGATTGTCTCGCAGATACAATTGTAGTTCCTGTCACAAGTGGAGCAGAGCAGGTTAGAAAACAGGTTATTATTAATCCGGCATATCTGTTGTCTTACAATGGAACAGCTGATTTTAACTTACAAGTAGCTTATAACACGGTTAAAGAAATCGCAGATTACAATAAAGACATTTTCGAGTTAATCGCTACAATAGAAGCTGATAGTTATGATGAAATGGAAATTTTTGATGCGTTAGTTGCTTCAAGCGATTTTGCCGATTTTGAAAATTCTATTTCTAATATAACTGACGATCAAGGAAAAACATTCTTCTCAAAAATGCTTGTTACAACTTTGATTTTTAATGATACAGTGAAAACAGCTTATCAAGATGTTTACGCCGAAGTTGTAGACAACGCTCCAATTGATTTAGTCCTCCCAAGTACAACAGAATTTAACGGTTTTGTTGGCGCTGATGCAGATGAGCTGATAGATTTAATTGCAACAAATTTAACTTATACGGCGCAATCTTCAAATGCTTATGTTAACGCCATATTGCTTGTTGGTGCTGGTTCATTTGCTTATTACGATACATTCGCCGATGGAAATTTCTGGTATGACGATATCTCGATTGCCAACGGCTTTACCGTAGATGCAAGAATAGAGGATGTTATCACGATTTTGCCTTCATTGGATGGAGTAACGCAAAATTCTGATGTCGGCAATCATTATATAGCAATTCAAATAGCACAAGAAGAAGATGGCGCTTTGTACATTGAGAAAAATGGCAATAAGATCTTCAACTATTCAAGATTACAAGAAAACGGAGAGAAATATTATATCGTTTTAAGTCACGAAAATTTACAAGAGGACACCATATCCACTTCTTCGAATTGGAACGGCCTTATAACAGCACCTATACTTTATTCACCTTCAATTACATTTAATATGACCGCCAATAAAGGTGTTGATTCAGGAGAAATTTATAAATTTGAAATAGTTGCCGATAATGTCGCTGGTGAAGATAAGTTGGAAAATGTGTTTACAAGAGCAACAGCCGAAGTTGAAACAACAGCATCTAATATTGGTACTTACTCATTCACTGACGGTACTTTGATAATCAAAAGCTATGTTTTAAATTTTGCTGGTGGTTCTTATACAATTACTAGAGGAGATAATGGAATCTACACAGTTACAGCCACATCGGGCGCAGGAGTAAGCAATTCAACTATAAACCTTTCGAACATTTCGCTTTATGTTGATGGCAATTTTGAAATCATCGCTAATTCCGCTGTTAATGAATATACATTTGAACCTGCAATGCTATCAGCTGGCGACGGAGGAAGCTCATCATTAAATCGTGAAATTATTACCGGTGGTTCGGGTGTAGACTTAAACCAAAATTATGGCATTACAATTTCAAGCGTGACCTTCAATCTTGGCTCGGACAACATAACTGTCAATGCTAGTGAAATAGATGCAAATGGCACTTATACATATAATGGCAATTTCATTTTCCAATTAAAAAATAATGGAACAGCCCCAATACTTTACGCAACACAATATGTCGTAGGTTTACAACTTCTTGTAAAAGATGCAACGGACAATGTTAATGAGCGTTTTATTGGCGCACTTATTTACAAAAACGGCTCGCAAAATTATGAGGGTGCATTAAAAGGACTTTCATCTTTCGCAAGCGCAGTGAACGGCTCATTCACAGTCGAATTGAAAAATCTCGACAATTCTAATTTGCAACAGGCAGGACAAGAAGACAGCGGGAAACAACTAACATATAATGCATACTTTACAAAAGCTGGATTTATATCTTTCTCTTTTATTTCTGATAATGGGACGACCTTAAGTTCTGGGTTTGTGAACACGGGTATTTTTGCAAACTTTGGGGACGAAATTAACTTTGCTAACTATTATGGATCAGTTGCTGTTGGAACTTTATATTCATTTGATGGTCTTGATTTTAACGGTGACTATGCGTTTGATTCAGTCGCATCAGGTATTGACAGTAGTGACGGCGTCTTCGAAGTCGGAAAAAATGACGGCATTAAACCATACTATTCTTATAGAGCAATTTTTGGATTGGCAACTCCAATCGTAACAACAGAAGTAAAAGATAAGATCTTTGCGACAGAACTCAATCAAACACTTGACCTTAATGTCGCTCTCTCAAGTGATATAACTATAGGTAACCTTGGTGAAGATTTTAATTATACATACACTTGGTATAAAGCAGGCGACCCTAGTGATACTTTGGTTGCAAAGGGGATAATCAATAAAAATACAGATAGCGACGGAACATATAAGTTGGTTGTAGTTGCAAAAAAATCAGGATTCAACAATAGCGATTCTTCTGGTCCTGCACAGTTTACTATTGCCTTTATAAAAACATCAATTAACATTTCCATTAAAGACGGGCAATCAACGACGAGAGTTTATAAGAATGATGACTTTATTGATGAAATAGTTTTTGATGTCGTTTACGATAACACTCAAGACGAAACATTAAATTCAAGTGAAGAAATGACTTTACAAGAATTGTATTCATTAATGAGCACACAGTTGAGTGGAAGCAAGACCATTGTTACAAGCATAACAAATGGAATCGCTGTTAACGAGATTAAAAATGAAGGAGCTTACCAAATAGCCTTTACTTTATCGTCTGATACACAAAATGTTTATACTTTTAATGAATTTAGTCCTATAACATTTACAGTTGAAAAAGCAACTATAAATTTACCTTATGCAGATGGAGGCACTCCAACAATAACTAAAACCTTCGGAGCTAATGACCCTACGCTTACTATGCTTGTTCAAGGAATCGGTGAAGAAGTCCTAGTTTCATTTACAAGCAGAGAGCAAGGTGAAACATCGGGAAGTTATAATTTAATAGGTGCTTCAACAACTAATAACAACTATGAAATCGTTTTGGCTGAAAGCAATTACTTATTTGTTATTTCTCCAAGCGAAGGTAGCACACTGCAAGCACAAATTTCTGGCACAGTTAATCATACCTACGATGCTTCATCACCTACAACCGTTTCGGTTGAAAGCGGGGCAGAAGGAGAAATCAATCTTGTCGTTAAGAGTGGAGATCAAGTTTGGGGAATATTTACACTTTCTAACTTTAAAGAAATAAGTTCTAGCGCTGAAGGCAAGGAACCTGTTGTAGCGGAAATTGAAAATGTTAGTGTTGACTTATTTGCTGATATGACCTTCTCTGTAAAAA
>CALWII010000052.1 GCA_944380695.1 uncultured Clostridia bacterium
CCTGTTACGCCGGTTGCACCCGTTGCACCTGTCGCTCCTGTTGCACCTTGTGGAATAAAGAACGTTAAATCTGCAGTCGAACCCGTTCCACTTTGAACAACCGACGCATCACTTCCAGCAGCCAAAGTTGTAGTTCCTATCACTTCAACTGTGGTAACAGTAGCGCCCGTTGCACCTGTAGCACCAGTTGCACCTGTTGCTCCAGTAGCACCTGTAGGACCCGTTGGACCTGTAGGACCTGTAGCGCCTCTAGGCCCAGTAGGACCTGTCGGGCCTTGAAAGCCTTGTGGGCCTGTAGGACCTGTTGGACATGTCAAATTTGGCCTACAACAAAATTGTCTAAAATCTCTACAACAACATCTAAAATTGTTGCCTCTATATAAGTTATAAAACATATATTATCCTCGCATGGAGCTATTACGCTCCATTGCATAGTATGTGATACAAAAAAAATATGTTAATATTACATTAAAACTCATCAAATCTGCTTGTTATTGTAAACATAAAAAACAATCGTTTTTATTTTATTTACTAAACAGCTTACTGATATGTAATATAAAATAATTTTAAAATTTGCATTGCTTTCATAATCAAAATTCCAGCATGACATTTTAACAAAATTAAATATTTTTTATATTTTATTATAATAGCAAATAAATGTTTCAATTTATTAAATTCGTTTTTTTATCTTCTTATTTACCAATAATAAACAAAAATTTTTGTTTTTATTTTATGTAAAAAAAATTATGCCCTCTGTATGCTTACGATTTTTAAAAAACACTCTTGATCAAATTTATCTCAATCACGTATAAACTTGCTTACAAAAATGCGATACGCGAGAATATAAATCCGCAAGACATAGCTATTTATTATGCTTTTGTTGTCAATGATAACAAAAAAAGCACGGCTTCTCGTCTCAAAATAACAATAATAGCGGAGTTATATCGTTGCAAAGGCGAACTTGCTTGCAAGAGTGAGCCAAAGCACGATATATCTCCCACCAGCAATGGCGCTTCGCCATATTTTTGTCATCTTTGATGACAAAAAAAAGCACGGCTTCTCGCCGTCTCAAAATAACAATAATAGCGGAGTTATATCGTTGCAAAGGCGAACTTGCTTGCAAGAGTGAGCCAAAGCACGATATATCTCCCACCAGCCATGGCGCTTCGCCATATTTTTGTCATCCTTGATGACAAAAAAAGCACGGCTTCTAGCCTTAAAATACCATTAATAATGGAGTTATATCGTTGCAAAGGCGAACTTGCTTGCAAGAGTGAGCCAAAGCACGATATATCTCCCACCAGCTATGGCTCTCGCCATATTTTTGTCATCAAGGATGACAAAAAAAGCACGGCTTCTCGCCGTGCTTTGCTGGTGGGAGTTATAGGGCTCGAACCTATGACCCTCTGCTTGTAAGGCAGATGCTCTCCCAGCTGAGCTAAACTCCCATATCAAGGGTGCACAATTAATATATCAAAACTCGCACCCTTTGTCAACAAATTTCAAAACTTTTTTTTATTTTTTTTAAAATAAAAAAAACTCAAGCAATTGCTTGAGTTTTTTAGTTAGCAGGACCTCTAAAATCTATAGAAATTTCTATTGCTTCTGAAGTTGAAACATTGTTGGATTTCAAAATCGAAAGAATTTCCTTTACAGTCAATGTATTCCAATCTGATATCCCAGACACTTTGTATTCTTTTCCATTATACCAAATACTTTCTAACTTATATCCACTTACATCTGCTGTAATGTAATCTTTTACAAAAGTATTTTCAATTGGATATTCTTCAAACCCATCAAATAGGAAGTTGTATTCTTCAAAAGGATTTGTCAATGATACTTTTATATCTGTGTATTCGCAAGTCCAAACGGCTTTTGCATTTACTTCGAAAGTTTCATTTTTATAATTTTGAGCATTAACAATCCCCATTTCAATCAATTCGTCATTAATCGCATTTGTGTTAGTGATTGCAATAGTTTTGCCATTCAAAACAATTGATGTGATTTTATAAAATTCTCTTTGAGGAGCATTTGACATATCAACTTGTGCCAAAGATGGCTTATAAACTATGTTGCCTGCTGAAGAATAGCTATCTGCTGTAAAAACAAAATTAAAAGAATAACTGTTCACTGTAAAATTCTTTGCGCTCAAAGTTACTTCTCTTTCTTCGAAAGCAGGAACTGTTGTTAAAACTTCTTCGCTTGAACTGATCTGCCAGCCGAGAAAAGTCTTGCTATCTGCTGGAGATGGAAGTTCTGCTCCGTATGTTAGTTCTTGCGGTGTATTAATACCAGTTAACCCAACAAAATTGATTTTGTATTTAATTGCATTAAAAGCTGCTGTTAAATTGACATCTTCATCTGCAACAAATGTGTAAGAAACCTCTGTTTCGGCTGGTTCGGTAGCTGTTGACCATTCACCAACAGGAACTGAATACCATCCCTCAAAATCATAACCCACAGCATCGAAGGTTACGGTGACTTCTGAACCTTTTTTCACATTAAGTTTGCTGGTTTCTTCGCCGTTTATTTTTATAACCAAGTTATCCTTTGCAGCTGTTTCTGAAATAAGTTTAGTGTCAACGCTAACGGCAACGCCGACAGCATTTGAAAGGCATACCGCTGTACACACTGCAATTACAACAATAGCAACGGCAAGAATGCAATAAGTTAAAATTTTTGTAAATTTAGATGACATAATCCCTCCTTTATTTGTTCTATTATAACACTAAATTAAAATAATTTCAAGACCTATTTACATTTTTTTTCTACTTTTATATATTTTTTTTAAACAAAACATTTTTTAATATGACATTTAGGCAAAATTATATCTTAAATAGTTGATTTTCTTTAATTCATTATCTGGTTAATTCTATTTACTTAAAACAAATGTTTGCTTAACAACCACAATTAAAATTACAGTCTAAATTTTAGATTATATTCAGCAATACAAAAATTGATCTCGTTTGTGTAAAAAATTACATAAAAATACGATAATTCATTTTTATAAAAGGAAAGCATTTCAATTTTCCGTAAGCAACGACGATTGTGGTGTTCATTAGGGCTTGCCCGCATCACCACGCAAACTTCCTTGCTCGGTGATATCTTCCCGTCCGGGAAGAGAGAACACTTTTTTAAAACAAAAAAGCAACCTCTTGCGGTTGCTTTAATGATAACCTGGTAGTGTTCATTAGGGCTTGCCCGCATCACCACGCAAACTTCTTCGCTTGGTGATATCTTCCCGTCCGGGAAGAGAGAACACTTTTTTAAAAACAAAAAAGCAACCTCTTGCGGTTGCTTT
>CALWII010000053.1 GCA_944380695.1 uncultured Clostridia bacterium
ACAACTAAAACTCTTGAAGATATGTGTAGGTCAAGTTATTTGTATCAAAAAAATAACAAGAAGTGAGAAAAAAGTGGAAGAAAAAGATTTACTGAAACTGTCAAATAAATAGCAGTTCAAATAATTTTGTTAAACCAAGAAAAGAATATAAATATGATAAAGAAAAATTTGGAAAAATTCAAAAATTATTAAAAAATGAGTTAAAAATTCAAAAAAAATGATTTTTTAGCAATAATTTAATATATTTTTTGGTTAATTAAGAAAAAGTCTGGCCAAACATTATCATTTAAATAATTTTTAAAATTAAAAATATCTATCTCATTTGGAGCAATTTTATCTAGATTTTCCCATGCTATTGGAAAGGAAATTTTGGCACCAGCTCTTGCTCTAAGAGAATATGGAGCGACGCAAGTTGCTCCTTTTTTATTCCTTAAATAGTCCACAAATATTTTCCCTTTTCTATCTTCTTTTCTTATATTTGATGTGTATAAATCTGGCCATTTTTGTTCCATTAATAGGGCAATATTTTTAGCAAATTCGTTAAATTTTTCCCAATTTTTTGAACTAGAAAAAGGAAGAAGAATATGATACCCTTTGCCACCACTTGTTTTCAGAAAAGAGACTAAATTTAACGAGTCTAACGTTTCTTTTAAATGTTTAACTCCCTGTCGTAGTTTTTCTAACGAAAGCTTTTCATCAGGGTCCAAATCAAACGCCATTATGTCAGGTTTGTCAATTTTTTTGATATTGCTACCCCAAATGTGAAATTCTATAGTCCCCATTTGTGCTTGATAAGGAATATCTTTAATATTTTTTAGATAAAAATATTCTTCATTTTGCAATTTAAAAATATTGATGTTTTGACTTTCCGTTGTAGGATGTTTTTTAAAAAAACACTCACCCATTATGCCTTGATGACACCTTATAACGCTCAAAAGACGATTTTTAACATATGGCAGCATTAAATCTGCCACTTCGCTGTAATATTTCACAACATCAATTTTTGCCACCTTTTCTTTTGGATAGATTATTTTTGAAGGATTTGTAATTTCTATTCCTAAATCTTTTTTATTCATTCTTCCTCCAAGCGAACATCTTTAATTTCCTTATCCTCTCTTAGACCAATAAAACTTGCTTGCCGTAAAACTTTGGACGCTGTAAGCTCAGCATATTGAACTTCGGCTATAATCTTTGGCTCTACATAAAACGCTTTTTTACTATAATTTTGAAAAGGAGAAGAATTTATTTCTATTTTTTTTAATTTTTTTAATAATTTTTCTTTAATTTCTTCACTAAAGCCGGTCCCAACTTTACCAATAAAAAATAATTTTTCACCAGCAAAATATCCTACTAATAGCGCGGATAATTTATTGTCAATATCTGAAATTAGAAAACCGCCAATAACAAACTCTTGCCTTTGATAGCATTTAATCTTCAGCCAACTGTCATCACGTTTCCCGTGATATGTGGAAGTTTTATTTTTCGCTACTATCCCCTCAAGTCCCAACTTCTTCGCAAGAGCAAAACATTCTTTTCCTTTCCCTTCAACTATTTGGCTTAATATTATATTTTCAGTAAACAATTTTGACAAGTTTTCTAATATTTTTCTTCTTTTCTGCAGTTCTTTTTCTCTTAAATCTTCTCCATCCAAAGCCAAAATATCAAAAACAACATAATAAAAATTGTTTTGATGTTTTTTTATGCTCTCCTGCATGAGCGAAAAATCACTTCTTCCGTTTTCATCAAAAACCACCATTTCGCCATCCAAAACCGCACTGTCTGCTAAGTTTTTTAGGCTATTGCTTATCTTAGGAAAGTTTTTTGTATAATCTTTTTCCTTTCTAGAAAGCAATTTAACTTTGCCATTTTGAATATAGGAAACAATTCTATAACCATCATATTTAATTTCAAACAACCATTCTTTTCCTTTTGGAATATTTTTTGAAAGCGTTGCAAGTTGTGCACTTGCTTTTTTAAATGGTAATTTTTTTGAGTTTTTATCAATTTTTAATGATTTTTTTGTATTTTTTTCGTTTTTTAATGAATTTTTTAGAGTATTTTCTAAATTATTGAATTTTTTATCAAATATAACAAGCCAATTTTCTTCTTTAAAATGAACAATGCTCCAAACTCCTTTTAACTTTTCGCCTTTTAAATAAACTTTAAAATTTCCCTTTTTTAAACCTAAATCTAAATCTTCAGAAATGGCATAAGTTCCTTTATCCCACACTTGCACTCTGCCTGCACCATATTGTCCTTTAGGAATGACTCCTTCAAAATTGATATAGTCAAGAGGATGATCTTCCACATGAACAGCCAGCCTTTTATCAGAAGAATCATATGAAAAACCCTTTGGCACAGCAAAACTAACAAGAACTCCGTTGTGTTCCAAGCGAAAATCGTAATGATCTCGCCTTGCCTCATGGAACTGCACGACAAATCTTTTGGATTTTGTTTTCTTGATTTTGCCTTTCGGCTCATTTGTTATATCAAAATCCCGCTTTTCGTTATATTTTTCAAGCATTTTTAGCATTACCTTTTAGACTCTGTTTAAGTGCATCCATAAGATTAATGATTTTGCTCGGTTCTTCTTTTTCCGTATACTCAATTATCTCGTTGCCGGCTATTTTAGATTTTATAGCTTTTTTGAGCTTTAAGTTATACTCATCTTTAAACTTCTCCGGCTCAAATTTTCCTGTCATTTGGTTTATTAAAGTAACCGCAAGATCTACTTCTTTCTTGATTGGTTTTAATTTTTTAATTTGCGGGGCTTTCAACACTTCATTTGCAAAAAACAAAGTGTTAACAAGCATAGTCCCGTCTTTTGCCCTAATCATAATTAAAGTTTCTTTTGTGCCTAAAACCGCTTTGGCAATTCCCGCCTTGTTTTCTTTTTCCATGGCATTAAGAAGAACTTCATATGCATTTTCTGCACCTATAGGATTAACATAATATGCCTTATCAAAATAAATAGGATCTACTTCATTTAAGTTGACAAATTGCTGAATGGTAATATTCTTATCCTTTTTTGTTTTAATTTTTTCAAAATCTTTATCTGTGAAAATAACATACTTGTCCTTTTCATATTGATAACCTTTGACAACATCTTCATTTTTAACTTCACGATTTCCACAGTCCACACATGTTTTTTTATATTTCACTCTGCTCATTGTTTTTTTATCAATAAGATTAAATCCTATATCATTATTTTTTACACTTGAAATTAATGTAACAGGAATATAAACAAGTCCAAACGTTATTGCTCCTTTATATGAATAAGCCATAAATCCTCCTATTCTTATTATGTCAAAAATACGATATTTTAAAATAAAAATATAAATAAATAAAAATATAAATAAAAAACTTACAAAAATCAAATAAAATATTAAAAATATGTAAAAAAATATTATTATTTAAAAATAAAGCAACAAAATTTGTTGCTTTAATAAACT